>NZ_JBTNDQ010000018.1:0-112960 GCF_054510915.1 Pseudarthrobacter arbutini
TTCAAGCCCTCTGCGCTGAACTACTCACCCTGACCACCGCGAAGCAAGGCCCTAAAAGCCAACCGCCCATCCGGGCACAATCAAGTGATTCTTCGATAGGAGCTACGCGCGCATCTTGACATGATTCCCCGGGGTGTTCCGGCGTCGGTTTCACCAGATCGGCGGTCAGTTCCATCCGATGAGCCGCAGCACGGCTGCGGCACCGGCTCCCACCACCACCACCAGCAGGAAGGGCGCCCGGAAAGCCAACGCGACGGCGGCGGCGGCGAGGGCTCCCAGGCGCGCGTCGGCGGCCAGCGTCTGGCCGGACGCCACAGTGTTGACAATGGTCAGGGATGCCAGAAGTCCGATGGTCATGGTGCCGGCGATACGCGACATCCGGGGGTCCTTCAGCAGCTTCGCCGGGACGAAATAGCCCACCAGCTTCCACGCGTAGGCAAGGACGCACGCCAGCAACAACCAGATCCAGAGATTCATGCGCCCGCCTGCCCCGTCTGCCCGTGGCCGTCCCCGTGGCTGTCCCTCTGATTGTCCAGGTGCGCGTCCCGGGTTTTGTCCCGGCGCCCATGGCGCTCGTCGTAGGGATCCACGTCCGGCTCCAGGCCTTCGTCACTGCGTCCGTGGCTGAACCAGCCGATCAGTGCAGCCACCACCGCGGCGATCAGGATGGGCACGCCTGCGGGAACGAACGGCACGGCTACAACCGTGGCGAGTGCGCACACCACGGCAATCGCCGCCGGTTCCCGCCCCTTGAGCCGCGGCCACAGCAGGGCCAGGAATGCGGCCACTGCCGCACCGTCCAGGCCCCACTGTTTGGGATCACCCAATCCGCTTCCGGCGAGGGCCCCCACGGCGGTGAAAAGGTTCCAAAGTACGTAGATGCCAATGCCGGCCGTCCAGAAACCGCGGCGTTGCTCGTCGGGGTCGGTCTGCCCGCTGCTGGTGGCGGTCGACTCGTCAATGGTGACTTGTGCGGCAACATACTTCCGCCAGCCCGTCGGATGCAGGAGGGCGTTGAGCTGCATGCCGTAGATGCCGTTCCGCATGCCCAGCAACGTGGCTGCGCTCATGGCGGCAATTCCGGAGCCTCCGCCCGCCACCACACCGATGAACGCGAACTGGGAACCGCCGCTGAAAAGCAGCAGGCTGAGCGCCATGGTCTGCCAGAAATCAAGTCCTGAGGTGACGGACAGCGCGCCGAAAGACACTCCGTAGAGGCCGGTGGCAATGCTGATCGAGATTCCGACGCGCACGGCGGGCGAGGCTAGCAGCTTCACCGCCGTCGTCCCGGGTTCCGCAGGCTCCAAGCCCACAGGATGAGCGGCAGCTGAAGCGGAAACCGGACGGTATGTACCTTGCGCTGCGTCGGGGACCCGGCGGAGCCATAGGCGCGGCGAATTGCGTCCACGTGGCCGGCCAGGAATACCGTGAACATTCCAGTCACGGCGGTGGCGGTAGCCCGCCGTGTCACCGGGATCAGGAGGCCGACGGCGGCACCCGCCTCCAGCAGTCCGCTCACCGCAATCCATTCCTCCCGTGACATCACTGCCAGGGGCCGCCTACCGCCGTCGGGCGCTGGCACTTCGCGCCCCTCCGGCGACTCGCCGCCGGCACCTGGAGTCTCGCGGCACAGATAATCCGGGACCACCTGTTCGAAGAACCGTGGCTCGCGGAAGTGCTTCATGGCGCTGGTCATCAGCAGCGCGCTCATGGCCGCCGCGGAGACTGTTTGGGTGGCCCGGGCGGACCAGCGAAAAGGCATGGGTCCACTCAATCACAGCGCCGCCCCGGGGGCGAAACAGCAGCGGCTGAACAGCAAACGACTGAACAGCAGCGGCTCAGGACGGCAGCTGGACCTGTTGCCCGCTCGATTGCAGCTGCGCCAGCACCTTGGCCGGTTTGTTCGTGGTGATCTCGTGGATTCCCAGCCCTTGGCAGAGCGCCACATCCCGCTCCGAATCAACGGTCCACACGCGGAAGCGGCGGCCGGACTCCAGCCAGCGCTGCACGGTCCGGGCGTGCTCGCGGACGTACATGATTCCGGGCCCCGCGAGTCCCACGTCGCACTCGTTCAGGATGCGTTCGCCTTCCAGCTGCGCCGCCTTCATCAGGTTGGCGATGGCGCCGCCAGCCAGGGGGCCGAGGCTCAGTTCGTCGCGGAGTTCGTCGACGTCGATGTCGTCCACCAGTTGGCAGAGGAATTCGGCCGGCACACTCCGGAGCAGGTGCTTTACGGAATCCGGGCTGAAGCTCATGAACGTCACCTGGATGTTGTCCACCGAGGAAGTTCCGGCGTCCCAGCCTTCGCCCCGGAGCACGTCCAGCACACGGTCTTCCAGTTTCAGCTGGTAAGGACTGGGGTGCTTGAGCTCGATTGCCAGGCCGATCGGCCGGCCAGCGCCGCGCAGGATGTCCAGGAGTTGAGGGAGCGTGAGGAACTGCTCTGACTTTGCGCCGTATTCCTCCGGGATCCGGGCGCCTTTCCAGGACGAGAAGTCCAGCAGCCGCAACTCCGCCAGTGTTCGGTCAGCAACAGGTCCGGTTCCGTCCGAGGTCCGGTCCAGGTTGGCGTCATGGAGCAGCACGGCGTGCTGGTCCCGCGTCAAGTGGACGTCGCATTCCACCCCGTCCGCGCCGTCGGCAATGGCCTGGAGGTAAGCGGCGCGCGTGTGTTCGGCAAATGCCGCGCTGGCGCCCCGGTGGGCAAACACCAGCGGCCGTTCCGGCTCAGGCTCCTCGAATGTCATGAGGACACGCTAGCGGACGCGGCCCGGCGGAGCGGGGCTAGGCTGGGCACATGCAGGTGAACTCTCAGCCAACTACCCGCCAGGACCCGCCCCGGCCCGCAGGTCCGGCGCCGCGGCCACCGAAGGTGGGCGCTGCCGTCGTCGGTCATCAACTCAGTGCCGGGGACGCTGAAAAGGCGGCAGCGCTGCGGAAAATGAAGCTGGTGGCACTGGGACTCCTCATTGCCATGGCCGTCATTTTTGTGTTCGCGTTCGCGCTGCAGAAGGAGTATCCGTGGCTGCAGTACGTCCGCGCCGCGGCCGAAGGCGGCATGGTGGGCGCGCTGGCCGACTGGTTCGCCGTGACCGCGCTGTTCAAGTACCCCATGGGCATAAAGATCCCGCACACCGCCATTATCCCGCGCCGCAAGGACCAGATCGGGGCGTCGCTGGGCGAGTTTGTGGAGACCAACTTCCTGTCCGAACAGGTGGTCCAGGAGAAGCTCGCTTCGGTGGACGTGGCGCGGAAGGCCGGCCAATGGCTCGCCGGTCCGGGTGGCGCCGAGCGCGTGGCGAAGGAGGGTGCCGCCGTCATCCGCGGTGCGTTCAAGGTATTGAACGACGACGACGTCCAGGCGGTCATCGAGGGAATGGTGCGTAAGCACTTGCTGGCTCCGCCCTGGGGACCGCCGGTGGGCAGGATGGCGGAACGGATTTTTGCCGACGGGCACCACCATAAGCTCGTGGACCTGCTGGTTGACCGCGCCGCGGACTGGGTGGACGACAATCACGAAACCGTCAGCCGGCTGGTCTCGGACCGCTCCCCCACCTGGGTTCCGCAGTTTGTGGACGGGCTGGTGGGCGACAAGGTGTACGTGGAGATCCTCAAGTTCACGCGCGCCGTCCAGTCCGATCCGAACCACCAGGTCCGGCAGCAGATCGACAAGTACCTGAACGACCTCGCGCAGGACCTTCAGCATGATCCCGCGATGATCGCCCGGGCCGAGGACATCAAGGCACAGGTTCTGGGAGATCCAGAGGTCCGCGAGCTGGCCTCCCGCACCTGGGGAACCGTGAAGAGCGCCCTGCTGTCTGCGGTGGACGATCCGGACAGTGAACTGACGGTTCGGTTCAAGGCGGCGGTGCGCGATTTCGGCTCACGCCTGGTGAACGACGCCGAACTGGCCGGCAAGGTCAATGCCTGGATCGGCGACGCCGCCGGCTACCTGGTGCGGACCTACCGCTCCGACATCGCCGGCGTGATCACCGATACCGTGGCCCGCTGGGATGCCGAGGAGACGTCGCAGAAGATCGAACTCCAGGTGGGCAAGGACCTGCAGTTCATCCGGATCAACGGCACCGTGGTGGGCTCACTGGCCGGACTGGTCATCTTCAGCGCGGCGCACCTGGTCTTCGGTTGACCTGGCCCTTCTAGGCAACGCGGGACGGCTACGCGAAGGACTCCAGCTGAACTCCGGCCGCTTCGAGCCCGGCGCGAACACCGGCGGCCATTTCCACGGCCCCGGGGGTGTCGCCATGGATGCACAGGGAGTCGGGCCGGACTTGAACCACCGTTCCGTCCACGGCCACCACTTCGCCCTTCGTCGCGAGGCGCACTGCGCGCTCAACGATCGAGTCGACGTCGTGCAGGACGGCACCAGCCTGGGAGCGCGGCACCAAAGTCCCGTCCGTCTGGTAGGCGCGGTCCACAAAAGCCTCAACAAACACCGGGTGGCCGGCTTCCTTGGCCTGGATCAGCAGCTGTGAGCCCGGCAGTCCGAGGATCGGCAGGCCGGGGTCGTAGGCCTGGATGGCGGCAACTACGGCGGACGCCTGCTCGGCGTCGTGGACGAGGCGGTTGTAGAGGGCGCCGTGGGGCTTGACGTAGTCAACGGAGGCCCCGACGGCGTGCGCCACGCCGTCGAGCGCGCCCAGCTGGTAGAGGACGTCACCGAACAGTTCGTCGAAGGACATGTCCAGGGACCGGCGGCCGAAGCCGGCCAGATCCCGGTAGCCCACGTGCGCACCAACGGTGACGTCGAGCTCGAAGGCGGCGCGGCAGCTGTCCAGCATGGTGACGGGATCCCCCGCGTGGAACCCGCAGGCCACGTTCGCGCTGGTCACCAGCCGGAACATGGCGGCGTCGTCCCCCATGTTCCACGAGCCGAACGATTCGCCGAGGTCAGCGTTAAGATCCAAGGTTGTTGCCTTCCAGAGTAAGTTTTTCCGGTTCCGCCGCCACGGCCCTGAGCTCCCCCGGGATGGTGTCCGGCATCGGGCCAAAGGCTTCCTTGGCGTTCGCCACCACGGCACGGCCCATAATGAGGTTACCGGCACCACCCACCACCGCGCCGATGCCGAACGGAAGCGCCCGGCCAAGCAGCGCCGTGCCCTGGCGTTTGAGCAGGTTCTTGAGGAAGGCCTTCTGGATCTTGTTCCGAATGGCACCGAAGCCCGATGGCATGGACTTGGTCAGCACGTTGCCCCAAGCCTGGGTGGCGCTCGCTCCCTTACCCATGGCCTGGCCGCTCAGCGTTCCCAGCAGTGAAGTCCCCTCCTCGCCCAGCATGATGGCCATGACCATGGTGCTGGCCTTTTCCGGGTTGGTCAGCCGGATGCCATGAAGTTCCGCCAGCGACGTGGCATAAAGTGCCGTGGCCTCGAGGAAGCCAACGGTAGCCACGGCGGAGAGGCCCAGGGAGGCCACGGTTCCGACGCCGGGCACAACGGCAGTTGCCCCGACGATCGCACCGCCGCCGGTCACCGCCCGCAGGTAGTCGCGTTCCAGGATCTCCGCGAGCCTGGCGGCGCTGGCGCGCGGGTGTTTGCGTTGCAGCCGCCGGACGTAGGCGAGCACCAGCGGCCGCTGGATTTCGACTGCCCGGAGGAGCATGTTGTGGACTCCGGGTTTCGGCTTGCCGTCGGCGTCGAACACCGCGTTGTGGGCGGTCTCCTGTGCGATACGGACTGCGGGATTGCTGCGCTTGGCCATGGTCACCTCTGCTTCGGTACTGCTTGTGTCCGCCGGCAGTTTTTGGCTGCGGCCCTGCCTTAACACTAAGGGTGCTTAAGAATAAGCGGTCCCGGCGCCCATCGGACCACGTCGTTGAGTTCCGCCAAAAACTGGCCCAGCCTAGACTTGCCCTATGCCCACACTCCAAGCCCTGCGGCCCTTTGCGCACCGCGAGTACCGGGTCCTCATAGCGGCGCTGGCCATCTCCATTTTCGGATCGGGAATGTGGGCTGTCGCCATGGTCTACCAGGTGATCCACCTCGGCGGCGGCCCGCTGGAACTGTCCCTGGTGGCCACTGCTGGCAGCATCGGCCTGGTGGCCTTCGTCCTCGCGGGCGGGATCGCCGCTGACCGCGTGCCGCAGCGGCTCCTGATCATTGCCGTTGAAGGCGCCAACCTCGCCGTTATCGCGGCGATCAGCGGGCTGGCCATGGCAGGGTGGCTGCAGCTGTGGCATCTCGCCGTGGGCAGCTTTGTGCTGGGCGTGGGCGCCGCGTTCTTCTTCCCCGCCTACTCCGCGATCCTGCCGCGCATCCTGCCGCCCGAGGACCTGCTGGCCGCGAACGGCATGGAGGGGACCATGCGGCCCATCCTGCAGCAGGCGGCCGGACCCGCGGTCGCGGGCGTGGTGGTGGCGGCGCTCTCGCCGTCGCACGCCGTGACCGGAGTGGCCACCTGCCATCTGCTGGCGTTCATCGTCCTGAACTTCCTGGGGCGCCATGCCCTGGACGCGCCCCACAACGGGGCCGACGGCGGGGCTCACGGCGGGAGCGCGAGGGCCGGGGCGCACGCCGGGGCAGACGGAGACGTCGAGGCAACGGGCGCCGCGAAAACGTCCTTCTTCCACGACCTCCGCGAGGGCATCAGCTACACCATCCGCACACCGTGGCTGCTCTGGACCTTGCTGTGGGCCTGCGTTTCCGTGCTCTTCCTGATCGGTCCCATCGAAGTGCTGATGCCGTTTGTGGTCCGCGACCAGCTCGGCGGCGACTCGAGGATGTTCGGCTTCCTGCTGGCCGTGATGGGCGTGGGCGGGGCCGTCGGCTCCCTGGTGACCGCATCCCTAAAACTGCCGCGCCGCTACCTCACGGTCATGATGGTGTCCTGGGGTGCGGGCAGCCTGCCGCTCGCCGCCGTCGGCATTCTGGACAGCTTCTGGACCGTGGCCGCCGCAATGTTCGTCTGGGGCGCCACCGGCAGCGTGGGCATGGTCATCTGGGGCACCCTGCTGCAGCGACGGGTGCCGAGCCACCTGCTGGGACGCGTCTCCAGCCTGGACTTCTTTGTGTCCCTCGCGCTGATGCCCATCTCCATGGCACTTGCCGGACCGGCAGCCGCGGTCTTCCCCATCTGGGCAATTTTCCTTGCCGCCGGCGTCGTCTGCCCGGTCCTGGCGGTGATCGCCATGATCGCCGCCCGGATGCCCGCCGACGAACTAGCCCACCCGCTGGACAGGCAAGTTGAAGTGGAACGCACGACGGCGGCAGGAGACTGACGCACCCCGTCACCTCAGGCGCGCAATCACGTCAGGCGCGAAACCCCACAATGGGGAGGCTCGCCGTCGAGGGCCCGCTGGGGAAGACAGTACGTTCAGGAACCTCAAAGGGATCCAGGGCAACCCGGACCGCTTCTTCACCGATGCTGTGCACCTGGCCGCGGACATCCACGTCCAGGGGTCCGCCGCTGCGGACGCTGAGCGTGAGTGCCCCGGCGTCGAGCTCCACCAGCAGCAGCCGGCCCTGGATCTTCAGGTGGAAGGACAGCGCTTCCCACTCCGCAGGAAGCCGCGGATCGAAGAACGGCACGGCGCCCTGGTCCCGGAGCCCGGCAAAGCCGGAGACCAGCGAGCTCCAGACTCCCCCGGCGGAGGCGATGTGCACGCCGTCGATGGTGTTGCCATGGGTGTCGTCCAGGTCGATGAAAACGGCGTTCGTGAAGTGCTTCAGGGCAGCTTCGGGGTGCCCCACCTCGGCGGCCATGATCCCCTGCACGCAGGCGGACAGGGTGGAATCGCCGGTGGTGATGGGGTCGTAGAAATCGAACGCGCGGCGCTTCTCCTCGGCGGAGAAATCCTGCCACTGCAGGAACATGGCCAGCACCGTGTCTGCCTGCTTCAGCACCTGGTGCCGGTAGATCACCAGCGGGTGGAAGTTCAGCAGCAGCGGGTACTTGGACCGGGGGGTGGTCCAGTCCCACGGCTCCAGGGTCATGAAGTCGTTGTCCTGCGAGTAGACCTGCAGGTCTTCGTCGAAGGGCAGGTGGATGCGGGCCGCGGCCTGCTCCCACACCTCGCGTTCGGCGTCCTCGATTCCCGGGTGGTCCAGCGCCGCGGCGGCCCGCAGGTTAAAGCGGGCCATCACGTTGGTGTAGAGGTTGTCGTTGACAACCGCCGTGTACTCGTCAGGGCCGGTAACGCCGTGGATGTGGAAGGCTCCGTCCTTGCCGAAGAAGCCCAAGGCGGCCCACATGCGGGCGGTTTCGATCAGGAGTTCGGCGCCCATACCCTCGCGGAAGGTTTCGTCGCCGCTGGCCCACAGGTAGCGGTTGGTGGCGAAGGCGATGGCGGCTGCGATGTGGAACTGCGCCGTGCCGGCGGCGTAATAGGCGCTGGCTTCCAGGCCGTTGATGGTGCGCCACGGGAACAGTGCGCCGTCCACGCTGAGTTCCTTGGCCCGGATCTTGGCGGCTGGCAGCATGTCGTGCCGGAACTCCAGGACCCGGCGGGCGCCGCCGGGGTTTGTGTAGGTGAGGTAGGGCAGGAGGTAGACCTCCTGGTCCCAGAAATAGTGCCCCTCATAGCCTGAGCCCGTGACGCCCTTGGCGGGGATGCCGGCGATGTCGGCCCGCGCGGTGGCCTGGGCCAGCTGGAACAGGTTCCAACGGATGGCCTGCTGGAGCTCAGGCTGGCCGCCCACCACGATGTCCGAGGTGTCCCAGTACGCCCGGTAATGCTCGCGGCTCTCGGTGAAGATGTCCTCCACAGACCGGAGCCCGGCTTCGGCGGCCTCCGCCGCGTCCCGGTCCGAGTCCTGGACGCCGCGGCCGGCGGCATAGCTGACGCTCTTTTCGAGCCGGAACGGCTCGTCGGAGCGGACGGCAAGGACGTACCGGACGCTGCTGTCGTCTTCGCCTGCCACGGTCTCAAAGGGCTGGTGGCCGGCGGAAGTCCAGTGGTCCACGGCGATTCCCACGCGCTGCCCGGATTCCGCCGCTTCCCAGGAGAGACGGAGCGAGCCGTCGCCGCCGTCGGTCCTTACCGGCAGCAGGACCCGGCCTGCGTGCCGGCCTGCCCGGCGCGGGTCATGCGCCGAGTGGTCCTCCACAGGCTGGTCCTGGCGGTTGATGACGGAGGACGTCACGTCGGCGGAAACCTCGCGGTCCGAAGCTACTTCGAGCGAGATGCCCAGGCTGCCGCGTGAGGCGAAGCCCACGGCGCGGCGTTCTGTGGTGGTCACCGTGGCGCCGGACCGGCACAGCCAGGTGATCCGGCATTCGTAGATGCCGGTGGCGAAGTCGACGGAGCGGCGGTAGTCCAGCACGGCGGATTCGGCGAGGGTGAGGCTCTCGCCGTCGATGATCACCGTGAAGTTGTTCGCATCCGGGATGTAGATGATCCGCTGCCCGGTCCGGGCGAAGCCGAATGCGTTCTCCGCATGCTTGATGTCCCAGATCTCATGGAGGCCGTTGATGAAGCTGCCCGGAAGGTCTGCGTCCGAGGCCGCCCAGTGGGCACCGCGGATGCCCAGGTGCCCGTTGCCCAGGGCAAAGAGCGTCTCAAGGGTGCCCGCGCTGCCCGGCTGGTGGTGTGTTTCCACAAGCTGCCAGGGGGTGTTGGGGAACCGTTCACGGTCCGCGGTGATAAGTGCCATGGTGTTGGGGTCCTTTGGCGTTGTGCGTTGCGGGGAAGTGCTTCGTGTCTGAGGCCGGGGAGCGTCAGGCGGCGGTGGCTGTTAGAGCAGTTCGTCGAGGTCGTTGACCACGCTCGTGGCTCCGGCGTCGAGCAGGGTCTGCCGGCCGGCGCCGCGGTCCACGCCGATCACCGAGTGGAACTGCCCCGCGTGTCCGGCCTGGACACCCGAGACGGCGTCCTCAACCACCACGCATTCTTCGCTGGGCAGGCCCAGCAGTTCCGCGGCGTACTGGTACGTGGCCGGGCTCGGTTTGCCGGGCAGGCCCTGGGCCGCAGCCACCACACCGTCGACCACTATTTCGAAGTGCCCGTTCAGGCCGGCGGCTTTAAGCACGGCCGGAGCGTTCCGGGATGAGGAGACGACGGCGACCTTGAGTCCGCGGTCCACGGCGGCTTCCAGGAAGCGCACCGAGCCTTCAAACGGCTCGACGCCGGCGCTGACGATGTCGTTGAAAACCGTGTTCTTCCGGTTGCCCAGTCCCTGGACGGTGGCGTTGGCGGCGTCCTGCTGGGTAAGGTCCTGCTGGGTGGCGTCCTGCCCGGAGTCCTCGGTGGAATCCTGACCGGTTGTGCCGTCACTGGGCGCGCCTTCGGGCAGCACGATGCCGCGGGACGCCAGGAAGTCCCGGACGCCGTCGAACCTGGGCTTGCCGTCGATGTGATCGAAGTAATCGTCCTCGCGGTAGCCGGGCACATCCGGACGGGACGCCAGGAAGCCCTCGAAGAGTTCCTTCCACGCCTGTTCGTGGACAGTGGCCGTGGGGGTCAGCACGCCGTCGAGGTCGAACAGGATGGCGGAGGCAGTGGTCCAGCTGGTGCTTTGGGTTTTCAGTACGTCAGTCATGCGCGGTGTCCTTTCAGACGGCGGGCAACAGGCGGGATGTCACGGGGCGGTAAGTAATGGGGCTACGTAAGTGGGGGCTGTGCAAACAGGGGGAACGTGGAAGAGCTGGCAGAAAAGCGGCGGGCAGCAAGGAGGGGTCCAAGCAAGGAGCGGAGAGGGGCGGCCACGATGCCGCCGGGTCAGCAGGGTCGGCTAAAGGCCACGGTAAAACCACGGCGGGCCGATGGGCTGCTGTTTAACGTCTTCTTCCATCATGAGCGCCTTGGCACGGCCTGACAACTTGGCGGAGCAGGCATCGCGGCGCAAGTCGGGCAGGAGGCTTGGATGGAGGCCTGGCACATGGCATCTGTCCGGCTGCCCTTTCCGACGGTTTCAACGGCCCGCAAAGAGTGGACCACGGACGAGTGTAAGCGCTTACAAATTTCGCGCGCAACTGTTTTTTCTCATATTGCGATACGGGGCACACGCCCGGCCGGGCACAGGTTCAACCGATCACGCGCTTGAACCGATGACGCAGGTCAGCCGAGCACGTAGTGGCGCAGGAAGGCGCTGACGTCCACCATCTCCGTCTTGCTCATGGCGTGGCCCATGCCCGGATACGTCCTGGCGGTCAACCGGGTGTTTTCGTTCAGCCATTGTCCGGTGTAGGCCGTGGCGTCCTCATTGATCACCAGGTCCGCCTTGTCCCGCCCCCAGAAGAAGGGCGGCGGGGCCGTGAAGGATTCGGTCAAGGACAGCAGCTCGTTTTCCAGCACAAAACCGGAAAGCCCAACCGTGGCCCTGTAATCCGCGGGATGGAGCCGGAGCAGCGTGCTGGCCATGGCCATTCCCTGCGAGTAACCCAACAGACTCACGCTGCTGTGCTGGCCCCTGACAGAGTTAATCCACGCCTGGACTGTGTTGGTGGCAGCGATGACATCCGCGAAATCGTTGGCCAGGAAGTAGTCCAGCAGGAACCAGCCGTAGTGGTCGCCGATCACCATGGGTGCGCGCAGTGCAACACAAGTGAACTCGGCCGGCAGGTATTCAAACAGCCGCACCATCCGCGACTCATCGGTGCCGTAGCCATGCATCATGACCAGTAGCGGCGTGCCATCCCGTTCGCTTTCCGGCTTGGACCACGTAACTGTTTCCATCGGATCAGCGTAGCCAGTCCAGCGGGCCAGCGGCTCGCATCGACTCCTGCCGCGAATGTGCCGGAAAAGCCGCCCGCCCTGCTTGGCTCTCTATTCTGCCCCGGACCCGAGGCGCCCGGCCGCATCCTGCTGGACCGCAGCAGCCTTGGACGAGAAGTCGGCGATGGTCCGCAACTGCTCGTCGCTGTAGCCCTCCAGCAGGGCCGCCAGCCCGCCCATGAAATCCAGGAAATAGGGCGCCGCGGCAGAGGCCTGGTCCCCCACCAGTTCGATCAGCACCTTGCGTCTGTCCTCCTCATGCCGGACGCGCCGGGCCACACCCTTGGCCTCAAGCCGCTGCATCAGGCCGGTCACGGAGGCGGGGGCCAGGCCCGACAGCTCGCCGAACTCCCCGGCCGTCAGGGGTCCGAAGCGCATCAGAATGTCGATCGCCTTGCCCTCGGTGGCTGAGAGTCCCCGCAGTTCGGAGAGTTTCGTATGGAACATGACCGCCGCCGTCGACAGTTCCCGTCCTGACTCGTAGACCGCCTGAAGCAGGTCCTCACGCTGTGTCCGCATGCTCAGAGGCTAACAAATTATTTCGTACCACCGAAAGGATTGCCCTGGATCCCTTTTGCGAATATATTTCTTTTGGACGAACGAAATAAATTCAGAAGGAGAACTGCCATGTTGAACTGCCTCATCATCGGGTCCGGCGTCGCAGGGCTGGCGACGGCCCTGTCACTGCAAAAGGCGGGGCACACCCCCCTTGTCTTCGAAGCGTACGGCGGCCCGTCGGACGGCGTCGGAGGCTTCCTTACTGTCGCCGTCAACGGCTTCGACGCCCTGGACACCCTGGGGCTGAAGCACGCCGCGGCAGGGCTGGGGTTCAGCACGCCGCGGATGTCCATGTACCTGGGCTCCACGGGACGCCACCTGATCGACTTCGAGTACGGTGGCGCCCTGTCGGACGGGACCACCGCCCGCACACTGACCCGTTCCGAGCTCTACGGCCTGCTCCGCACGGAAGCGACGCGTCGGGGCATCCGCATCCTGTACGGAAAGAGGCTCAGGCCTGTGACGGGAACCCCCGACGGCGTGACCGCAGCATTCGACGACGGCACCTCCGCCGAAGGCCACCTGCTGATCGGCGCGGACGGGCTGCGGTCCACCGTCCGGACGCTGATCGAACCCCAATCTCCGCCACCGCGGAGCATCCCGCTGCTCAATACAGGCGGCATCGCGGAAACATTGCCAGGGCAGATGAAAATGATCTTCGGCAAACGCTGCTTCTACTGCTACATGCAGGATCCGGACGGCCGGATCTGGTGGTTCGCCAATCCCTTACAGCGGGCCTCGGAGGATCCATCGAGGCTCGCTCCCGCGGCGCTGAAGGACTGGCTGGCAGGCCTGGTGTCCGCCGACAGGACACCCATGGCGGCCATCGTCACCGCCACACCCGACATCATCAGGCCTTACTCCACCTTCGATTTCCCGAGCATCCCCAGATGGCACCGGGGCCGGATGGTCCTGGTTGGCGACGCCGCCCACGCCGCCTCGCCGTCGTCCGGACAGGGCGCCTCCATGGCCTTCGAGGACGCCGTCACCCTGGGCCGGGCATTGCAGGGCATCAGCCCCGAAACCCCCACCGCAGGCGTCATCGAGGCCGCGTTCACACGCTACGAGGGCGAGCGCCGCGAACGCGCCGAGGCCGTGGTGGAGTGGGGCCGGCGCAACGCGGCGCCAAAGATCCGAGGGCAGTTCAAGCGCGTGTTCGAGGACCTGATCCTGAAATCCGTGTTCCGCTCGCTCTCCCGGAAGGCTGCGGAGAACTTCGACTGGGTCTACCGGCACCACATCGACTGGGGTGCCGGGCGCGGCTCGGGATTTGAAGCCAGCATTCCGCCCAACACCGGACGCATGATGTAGCCTGACGCTGGAAAGCATGCTTAGCAAGTGCGGCGCACAGAACACTGCCGCACACAGTACCGCCCTCCAAGATCAGCGGACAACAAGGAGCAAGTCATGAGAATCGGTTCCTCCATCTTCCTTATTGCACTCGGCGCCATCCTGGCCTGGGCCGTCGCCCCGGGACTCATCCCCTTCATAGACCAGGTCATGGTGGGCTACATCCTGATGGCCGTTGGTGTTATCGGGCTGATCGCCTCCCTCTTCCTGGCCTCACCGGGCCGCAGCCGCCGGGTCAGCGAAACCCGTTCGGTGGTTGATCCCAACACCGGCGAGCGCATCACCCGCAACGAAAGCCGCGACGGCGGCGTCTAAGCTCCACAACCACCCGGACGCCGGGCCGGACCACACAGGTCCGGCCCGGCTTTTTCGTCCTGCGGACCGCCCTACTCATAAGACCGGCCGGCAGGCTTTGTTTCATGTGGGTTTCCATTGACAAACCAACATAAGCGAAGATAAAGTCAAGTAATTCAACATCATGTGATGCCAGTCACTGAAGTTCGCAGCCGCTGGGATTCAGCACTTTACGCAATGGAGGGTACGTGTTCGCCGAGGAGCGCCAGCAGAAGATTGCCGAGCTAGTCGCCGGCACCGGCCGGGTCAGTGTGACCATGCTGGCGGACCGCTTCCGCATCACCACCGAAACCGTCCGCCGCGACCTCGCCACCCTCGAAACCACCGGCACCGTGCGCCGGGTCCACGGCGGAGCAGTGGCGGCCGACCGCTTCAGCACCACCGAGGAAAGCATCAACGAACGGACCATCCAGCGTCCGGACCAGAAGATGCGCATCGCGCAGGCGGCCCTGGCCCTGATCCCCCAGGCAAAGTCCGGCAGCATCCTGCTCGACGCCGGTTCCACCACCGAAGCGCTGGCCGACCTCCTCTCCCGGCGCGCCGCCGTCGAGCCTTCCGCAGCGGAACCCCGGCCCGAACTGGTGGTCATCACGCACGCCGTTCCCATTGCAGCGAAGCTGTCCAGCGCTTCCGGCATCGCCCTGCAGATCCTCGGCGGCCGGGTGCGCGGCCTCACCCAGGCCGCCGTGGGGCAGTCAACAGTGGAGGCCGCGCAGCGGATGCGCCCGGACATCGCCTTCATCGGCACCAATGGCATCCACCCCACCTTTGGCCTCAGCACGCCCGATCCTGAAGAAGCCGCCGTCAAGGCGGCCTTCGTCCATTCGGCCCGCCGCATCGTGGTGCTGGCCGATTCCTCCAAGCTGGACGCAGAAACCCTGGTCCAGTTCGCCTCCCTGAAAGATCTGGACACCTTGATTACAGACAGCGAGCCCAGCCCCGAACTGGCGGCAGCCCTGACCGAGGCCGGCGTCGACGTGGTGATCGCATGATCGTCACCTTCACGGCGAACCCCAGCCTTGACCGCACGGTGGCCCTGCCCGGCCCCCTGGAGCGCGGCGAGGTCCAGCGTGCCGTCTCCGTCAGCCAGGAATCCGGTGGCAAGGGTGTTAACGTCTCCCGCGCTCTGGTCGCCTCCGGCCTGGAGACCATTGCGGTGCTCCCGGGCGCCGACGCTGATCCCGTGCTCGCCGGGCTGCGCCACGATGGCGTGCCGTTCGCGGCCCTCCCCATCGACGAGCCGCTGCGCACCAACGTGGCGCTCACCGAGCCGGGCGGCGTGACCACCAAGATCAACGAGCCCGGACCGGTGCTGAGCGAGGACGAGCAGGAAGCCCTGATCAAGCTACTCCTCGAGCGCGCCCGCGGCGCCAGCTGGGTGGTCCTGGCAGGTTCCCTGCCTCCCGGATTCCCGGCCGACTTCTACGCCGCCGTCACGCGGCGGTTGCGGGCGGCAGCCAACGGCGGCGCCCCGCTGATCGCCGTCGATTCGTCCGGCGCCCCGCTCGTCGCCGCCGTAGCTGATGCTTCGGCGGACGGTGTGTCCGGGAAACCGGACCTCCTCAAACCCAACGCCGAGGAACTGGCGGAACTGGCTGCTGCAGCCGGGTTCGCCACGGCGTCCACCGCAGACGAACTGGAAGCGGATCCGGAGGCCGCCGCAGCGGCCGCCGCCGCCGTCGTGCGTTCCGGTGTGGGTGCTGTGCTGGCAACTCTCGGATCCAAGGGAGCTGTCCTGGTAACGGCCGACGGCGCGTGGCTGGCCACGCATCCGCCGGTCGCCGCGGTCAGTACTGTCGGCGCGGGCGATTCGTCGCTGGCTGGCTATCTGCTCGCCCACGGCCAGGGCGCCGCCCCGGCCGATTGCCTCCGTCAGGCTGTGGCACATGGTGCCGCCGCCGCTTCACTGCCGGGTTCCACTGTTCCGGCAGTCCACCAAACCACCCCGGAAGCCGTAACCATCACGGCCCTTCGAAAGGATTGACAGTGACTCAGCTCATCACCACCGAACTGGTCGAGCTCGACCAGAACCTGGGCACCTCGCCCGAGGACGTGATCCGGCACCTGGCCAGCAAAGTTGCTGCCACCGGCCGCGCGTCAGAAGTTGAAGGCCTCTTCGCCGACGCCTTCGCCCGCGAACAGAAGACAGCGACCGGCATCCCCGGCGGCATTGCCATCCCGCACTGCCGCTCAGCCGCAGTCCTCGAACCCACACTGGCCATGGCCCGACTTAACCCCAAGGTGGACTTCGGCGCCAAGGACGGCCCGGCGGACCTGATCTTCTTCATCGCCGCCCCCGAAGGCGCGGACCAGGAGCACCTGAAGCTGCTGTCCAAGCTGGCCCGGTCCCTGATCAAAAAGGACTTCACTGCCGCGCTACGTGCGGCGTCTTCCCGCGAGGAAATCGTGGAACTCGTGGACGGCGCTTTGGCGGACAAGCCGGCAGCCCACGCGGCTGCTGCGTCTGCTGCATCTGTCGATGCGACTGCAGCTGGCGCCGCTGCTGCCGGGGCCGGCGCCGCTGCTGCCGCCAGTGGGTCTGCAGCCCGGCCGAAGCGACTGGTGGCTGTGACCGCGTGCCCCACAGGCATCGCCCACACGTACATGGCGGCCGATTCACTGGTTGCCGCTGCCCAGGAAATGGGTGTGGACCTGCAGGTGGAAACCCAGGGTTCCTCCGGCGCCAAGCCGCTGGACCCGGCCGTCATTGCCGCCGCTGACGCCGTGATTTTCGCGGTGGACGTGGACGTCCGCGGCAAGGAGCGCTTTGCCGGCAAGCCCGTCATCAATGCGCCCGTCAAGCGCGGCATCGACGAGCCCGCCAAGATGGTCCAGGAGGCTCTCGCTGCCGCTGACAATCCGAATGCGCGCCGCGTCCCCCACTTCGGTGCGGAGGAACAGGCTGAGAACGAGGCCACCGAAAAGGGCGAGCACATCGGCCAGAAGCTGAAGAAAGCGTTGCTCACCGGTGTCAGCTACATGATTCCGTTTGTGGCCGGTGGCGGTCTGCTGATCGCCCTGGGCTTCCTGCTGGGCGGTTACGACATCACGGGCGTCGCTGACAAGGTGGTGGTGGAGAACAACTTCGGCAACCTGCCCGAGGGCGGACTCGCGATCTACCTCGGCGCGGTCATGTTCAAGATCGGCGCCCTGTCCATGGGCTTCCTGGTGCCCGCCCTGGCCGGCTACATCGCCTACGCGATTGCCGACCGTCCGGGCATTGCGCCCGGTTTTGTTGCCGGCGCCGTAGCGGGGTTCATGGGTGCAGGCTTCCTCGGCGGCATCGTCGGCGGCCTGCTGGCGGGCTACATGGCCCACTTGATCGGGACCTGGCAGGTTCCGCGGTGGCTCCGTGGCCTGATGCCTGTGGTGATCATCCCGCTGCTGGCCTCCATCTTTGCGTCCGGCCTGATGTTCCTGGTCCTCGGCGGTCCCATCGCCGGTCTTACGGCAGCGCTCAACGGCTGGCTCTCGGGCATGACCGGCGCCTCAGCCGTTGTCCTCGGAATCATCCTTGGCCTCATGATGTGCTTTGACCTCGGCGGCCCTGTCAACAAGGTTGCGTACGCGTTTGCTGTTGCCGGTCTGAGCGCCGGCAGCGCCACCAACCAGGCACCGTGGCAGATCATGGCGACCGTGATGGCTGCCGGCATGGTTCCGCCGTTGGCAATGGCCCTGGCCACCACGCTGGACAAGAAGCTCTTCAGCCTGGCTGAGCGCGAAAACGGCAAGGCCGCCTGGCTGCTGGGCGCGTCCTTCATCTCCGAGGGTGCCATCCCGTTCGCCGCGGCCGATCCGCTGCGCGTCATCCCCGCCAGCATGGTGGGCGGCGCCCTCACCGGCGCTCTCTGCATGGCCACCGGCGTCACCTCGCAGGCACCCCACGGCGGTATCTTCGTATTCTTCGCCATCGGCAACCTGGTGATGTTCGTCGTCGCCATCCTGGCCGGAACCGTGGTCAGCGCGCTGGCAGTCATCGCCCTCAAACGCTGGGCCGCCGCCAAGCCCGCTGCTACCGTGGAGTCCGTTCCCGCAACGGTCTGACCCAGCCTTACCAAAAAACGATTCACGGTGCTGAACCAACAGGCGCCGAAAGACAAAGGAGCAACAATGTCAGAACGCACCGCAACCGTCGCCAGCCGCGTAGGCCTGCACGCCCGCCCCGCCGCCATCTTTGCCGAGGCCGCCGGCGAGTTCGACCTGGACATCACCATCGCCCGCCAGGGCGAGCCGGTCGATGAGGCAATGGACGCCGCGAGCATCCTGTCCCTCATGAGCCTGGGTGCCGCCCACGGCGACGTTGTGGTGCTCCGCGCCGAAGGTACCGGCGCGGATGACGCCCTGGCGCGTCTGGTCCAGATCCTGGAAACGGATCACGACGCCAAGTAGACAGCTTAACGCCGGCGGCCGCCGTCGCGCCTGTCCCCTCTTTGGGGAAGGTACGACGGCGGCCGCTGGTTCTTAAGCGCGTTCCGCGATCTTCTTGACGTCCGCCACGAGCATGTCCCACATGCCCTTGGAGTGCTCCGCCGCGTCTTCGTTGGCGTTGTTGTCCTGTGAGAGCGTGAGCGTTGTTGCACCGTCCTGGTCCTCGAGGGTCCAGGTGAGCGTGTGGTAATTTTCCGGTTTGTCCTCTTCGCCGCCCAGCGGACTGAAGTGCGTGTGGACCAGCTTGCGGCCGGGATCTACCTCGAGGATCTTGCCCTTATCTTCGTAGGGTTTGCCTTCCCACTCGCCGCGCCACGCGATGGGGCTACCCTCCGTCCAATCCGTCTCCAGGTCCGCGCCGAACATAAATTCCTTCACGGCGGCCGGATCGGTGATGACCTTCCAGATGCGGTCCGCCGGAGCATCAATGGTGATGGTGGATATGGCTACGAGGTTCACGGGCACTACCGGGCCTCTTTGGCGGTCAACAGCAGATATTCCCACTCCATTTGCCATACGGCATCACCGTGGGCCTCGCCAAACGAATCGGCCAGTTCAGTGAGGGCTTTGTCCAGGGCCTGTGCCTTGTCCTGGTCGTCGCCGATGAACTTGTAGACCGAGATGGTCGGGCCGTAGTGGGACTTGAAGTACCGCAGGAAGTCCTCCGGCTGGTGGAAACTGCGGATGGCCAGCGTGCGCTTTTTCGCCTGGATATCGGTGATCCTGTCGCCGAAGAGTTCCCGCACGTGGTCTTCGCTGCCCCACAGCGGGGGCGGCTGGGCTCCGGGCGGGGGCGGCGGCGCGAACGGCTTCATGGTGGCAAACATCCTTCCGATGAACCCTTCGGGCGTCCAGCTGAGCAGGCCGATGGTGCCACCGGGTTTGCACACCCGCACAATTTCGTCCGCGCCGGCCTGATGGTGCGGAGCGAACATCACGCCCAGGCAGGACGTGACCACGTCAAATGAATCGTCCTCGAACGGCAGCGCCTCGGCGTCACCTTCCACCCATTCAAGCCCGACGCCGCGGTCTGCTGCCTGGTGCCGCCCGGCGTCGAACAGTTCCGGAGTCAGATCACTGGCAATCACCTGGGCACCCATCATGGCAGCGGGAATGGCCGCGTTGCCGGAACCCGTAGCGACGTCCAGAACACGCTGCTTAGCTTTGACTCCGCACGCATCCACCAGGATGGCTCCGAGATCCAGGAGCATCTCACTGGCCAGCGCCGGGTAATCCCCCGAGGCCCACATGGCCCGGTGCTTTTGCTTCAATGCCCGGTCTGCCTCGTCTACGTCCGCTTTGTCATTCATGGTGGCACCCCTCTTCTTTGACAGGCTTTTCCCTTGACAGGCTTCGAATGACAGCTCGCTGCTGCACAGGGCTGTAATGCGACCCATTGTGGCCGCAGTGGGGCGGGCTGTAAAGCGTCTGGAGCTATGGGCTCGGCGCGAAAGCAAGCAAACTTAGGTTTCCTTGTGTTTCCACAACCCCGGAATTAGCGTGGAAGCCTGACCAGCCATTACGGCGCTACGGCGTCCAGGATTTCCCGGTCCCGGCGAAGGAGGAGGACGATATGCCCGGCAAGAAGAACCCGAGCCTGAAAGATCCTGAACTCTACGAGGAACTGCGCGAGGACGGCGCGTCCAAGCAGAAGGCCGCCCGAATCTCCAACGCGGCCGCCAAGAAGGGCCGCTCCGCGGTGGGACGCAAAGGCGGCAAAGCCGGCGACTACGAAGATTGGACGGTTCCCCAGCTCAAGGCCAAAGCCAAGGAAATCGGCCTCAGCGGCTACTCAGCCAAAAAGAAGAGCGAGCTTATCTCCGCCCTGCGGAACTCCTAGGCGGCTGCCATCCCCACCAACACAGCGTGTTCGCGGCCTACGCATTCCCGGTCCGGTTTTGCGCGGACGGCCTCAAGCACCCTTTCGCGCCCGCGTGGTGGTGGCCTTCGCCGCAGGCTTCGCGGCGGCGGTTTTGGTTTCGGAGGACTTCGCAGCAGCCGTCTTGGCACTCGTTGTCCTCGTCCCCGCAGTCTTGGCACCGGCTTTGGCGGGAGCCTTCCCGCCTCCTGTGCCGGCGTCGTCCGCGTCCCCGGAGGCCGCGTCCTCAGCGTCCGCATCCTCAGAGGCGGCAGGCTTCCCGCCGCCGCGCTTCCGCTCCAGGCTGCGCTTCAGCGCCTCCATCAGGTCGATGACCTCACCGTTGCCGCCCTCACCCGCCTCCGCGCCGAACGTTTCGTCGGTATCGAGCGAATCGCCCTTCTCCAGCTTGGCCTCGATGAGCTTCCGGAGCTGCACCTGGTAGTCATCGGTGAAGTGCTCGGGTTCAAAATCAGCGGCCATAGACTCCACGAGGGCGGCGGACATTTCGCGTTCCTGGGCGGAAATCCGGATGGACGTGTCCAGCGCAGGGAAGCTGGCCTCCCGGACCTCGTCGGGCCACAGCAGGGACTGCAGCACCAGCACCTCGTCCTTGATGCGCAGCGCCCCCAGCCGTGTCTTCTCGCGCAGGGCGAACTGGACGATGGCCACACGGTCCGTATCCTCGAGCGCCCGGCGCAGCAGGACGTAGGCCTTGGGCGACTTGGAATCCGGCTCGAGGTAGTAGCTCTTCTCGAACATCATCGGTTCCAGCTGCTCCGACGGGACAAACTGGACCACCTCGATCTCGTGGCTGTTCTCCGCCGGGATGGATTTGAGCTCATCCTTGGACAGGACCACCGTCCGGCCCTCGTCCTCAAACGCCTTGTCGATGTCCGAATAGTCGATGATTTTGCTGCACACCTCACAGCGTCGCTGGTACCGGATCCGGCCGCCGTCGGCATTGTGGACCTGGTGGAGGCTGATGTCGTGGTCCTCGGTGGCGCTGTAGACCTTTACGGGCACGTTGACCAGGCCAAACGCGATGGCACCTTTCCAGATGGCTCTCATCCCTCAAGTGAACATCACGCGGGGCCGGAGGTGAAGACCCATGGCCGGCCCTAAAGAGCGCGTCAGGGTCGCGGGGCGGGAACTGACACTCACCAACCTGGACAAAATCATCTACCCGGAGACCGGCACCACCAAGGCCGATGTCCTGGCCTATTACGCCGCCGTGGCCCATGTTCTGATTCCCGCCGCGGCCAACCGGCCCGCCACCCGCAAGCGATGGGTCAACGGCGTGGGCACCGCCAGGCATCCCGGCGAGGTGTTTTTCCAGAAGAACCTGGAGGATTCAGCGCCGGGCTGGCTCCCCCGCGCCGCCATCACGCACAAGGACCGGACCATCTACTACCCGATGGTGAACGATCCCGCCACGCTCACCTGGTTCGGCCAGATCAATTCGCTGGAAATCCATGTCCCCCAGTGGCAGGTGGACTCCCACGGCAAGCAGCTGAACCCGGACCGCCTGGTCCTGGACCTCGATCCCGGCGACGGTGCCGGACTGGAGGAATGCGCCGAGGTTGCCAGGCTGGCACGGACCATCCTGCAGGACGTGGGCCTGGAGCCGGTGCCGGTGACCAGCGGCAGCAAGGGCATCCACCTCTACGCGGGCCTGGATGGCACGCAGACCTCCGACCAGATCTCGGACTTTGCGCACGAACTGGCCCGGGCGCTTGAAGCGGACCACCCGGATCTTGCCGTGAGCGACATGAAAAAGACGCTGCGCAAAGGCAAGGTGCTGGTCGACTGGAGCCAGAACAGCGCCGCAAAGACCACCATCGTGCCGTACTCACTGCGCGGCCGCCTCACGCCCACGGTGGCCGCCCCGCGGACCTGGCAGGAGATCGGGTCTCCCAAGCTCGAGCACCTCGACTACAAAGCCGTGCTGCGCCGGGTCAAGGCGGGCAAGGATCCGTTCGCCGCCGTCGCCAGCGGTGCCGGGCACCCTGGGGACGCCGGGAACCCCAGTGCGAAGACGGACGACGGCGGCGCGCACGCCCGACTGGAGCGGTACCGGTCGATGCGGGACCCTGACGCGACGCCTGAGCCGTTCTCCGGCGCCTCCGGAAATGGGGATACTTTCGTGATCCAGGAGCACCACGCGAGCAGGCTCCACTTCGACTTCCGGCTGGAGCACGAGGGGGTGCTGGTGTCGTGGGCCCTGCCGAAGGGCGTCCCGGAATCCGGCGGGAAGAACCACCTGGCCGTCCAGACCGAGGACCACCCTTTGGACTACGCCACGTTTGAGGGCACCATTCCCAGAGGCCAGTACGGCGCCGGCGAAGTCACTATCTGGGACCACGGCACGTATGAACTGGAGAAATGGATCAACGGACGGGAGGTCATCGCCACGCTGACCGGCGCCGAGGGCGGCGGCCTGGGCGGCACCAAGAAGTTCGCCCTCATCCACACCGGCCGCGGGCAGGGCAGTGACGCCGAAGGGCAATGGCTCATCCACCTGATGGACAAGGACCACCACACCTTCCATCCGCGGCGGGCTCCGGCGGAGGATGAACCGGCGGAGGGTGAGCCGGAGGAGGACGCGGCGGATGCTTCCGGGACTGAGCCTGCCGCGGACGTTTCCCCGGCCGCGGCCGCGCCTTCCCCACTGCGTGCTGAAGATTTCGGTCCCATGATGGCAACGTCCGGGACCGCCGCCGACCTTCACGGCAGCGACTGGCAGTTCGAGCTGAAGTGGGACGGCGTGCGTGGCCTGCTGGTCGCGGACGAAAAGAAAATCCGGATCTTCAGCCGAAACGGCATCGACGTCACCACAACCTACCCCGAACTGACGGACCGGACCTGCTGGCCGGCGGGCCCGTTCGTCGCCGACGGCGAGATTATCGCCGTCGGGCCTTCCGGCAGACCCGATTTCGGGCTGCTCCAGGGCCGCATGAAACTGACCCGGCCCGCCGACGTCGCCAAAGCCCGCGCAGCAATCCCTGTCCGGCTGATGCTTTTTGACCTGCTGTCCGACGCCGGCGGGGACCTTCGCCGGCTGCCTTTCGCGAAGCGGCGGCAACGGCTGGAGGAGTTCCATCACCCGTCGGAGTGTCCCGTGGAGCTGTCCGCCGTCCTGGACGAGAAGATCGAACACATCCTGGAGAGCGCGCAGGAACTGGGCCTCGAGGGCGTAATGGCCAAGCGGACCGACAGCCGCTACGTCAGCGGGCAGCGGACCCGGACGTGGATCAAGATCAAGCTGGAACAAACCCAGGAAGTGGTGGTGGGCGGCTGGCGGCCAGGCAAGGGCGGGCGGCAAGGTTCGGTGGGTTCGCTGCTGGTGGGCATCCCCGACGGCAACAAGCTGCGGTACGTGGGCCGGGTGGGCAGCGGGTTCAGCATGCGCGAACTGGAGGAACTCCGGCAGAAGGTGGACGATCTGGCGCGCAAGACGTCACCGTTCGACGACGTTCCCCGCGAGGATGCCTCGGACGCCCATTGGGTGACGCCACGGCTGGTCGGCGAGGTGACCTTCGGCCAGTGGACCGGGAGCGGGAAGCTCAGGCATCCGGTGTGGCGGGGCTGGCGGCTGGACAAGAACGCCGACGAAGTGGTGCCGGAGGGCTAATGACGCTGCGGTGGCGACGCGCAAATTTTCCCGGGACACGCAAAAGGCCTGGCGACACCCGAATTCAGGTGTCGCCAGGCCTTTTGCGTGTTGTCAGGTCAGATGCGCGTCGTCAGCGAGGGTGTTCCTAGGACGAGTGCGGCATCTGCGGGCGTCCGGTACGGTGCACGGCAGTCACTGCAGCTTCCTGGCCCACGCGGCCGTGGCCTGCACCCTGCTCTTTGGGGTGCCGGCGTTTGCCGTTTCCGTCCGGCCAGTGGCGTTCGCCGGCCATCGCCGTAGTCACCGCAATGGTGGCCGGGTCCGGCATGGACGGGGTGTCCATGGCTGCCGCGAGATGGTCCGCGACCTCCGGTTCGATCTTTGTTCCAGCATGTTTTTCAGCCATTTTTTCTTCCTTCCGCAATGAAATGAAGTGGTTACCAATAGTAGGTCTGGCGTGCTGTCCTGGCGCTGGATTTACCAGCGGACCTTCTTCTCTGCCGGGCCCTGCTTGCCGCTGACATGCGTGGGCTTGTGGTTCTTGCCGACGCTCTGCAGCCCGGAGTCGCCGCCCCTGGATTTGCTGGCCAGCATGGCCCGCTGCGCTTCGGTCAGCCCGGCCCGGATGCCCTTGGCTTCGGCGTCGTCCTGCGCGGATTCGGGCTGGCTGGGAGTGTTGTTTTCAGTCATTTGGTGGAACCTTTCTGAGGAGAATCAGTGTGTCTGACGAGATCAGCACGGACGGGGCCGGTGGTACCAAGCCGCAGGCGTCCGCCTACTCAAAAATCAGTGTTCCCATGAATCAACAATAGGCAGTTTCAGGCTCGGTTGTGAACCCCCGGTTTCCGGCCCGTACATGGGGCCGGGTGGCGGCCGGAACTGGTGCCCGAACGGCCGTGGCGGCCGTCACTTTTCCGCGCGAATCAGGGGAAAAATGGCACAAAAAATGGGTCGTGAACAAAAAGATTCGGTAACGATGGCGGCGAACCGTCCGAATCCCAATGATGACGGGGCGAGAGCAGCCAAAAGAAATCCCTGAAAACCGGTGGAAACCCTCTCTAAGGAAGGCACTTTACGGTATAAAACTCTCATTTGCCATGGAATCCGCGTAAAATTGAAAGCCTGCCCAGAGCGGGGCAGCTACAAGTCGCAAGCAAATGACCTCCATAGGAGTCGCCCAAATGCCCACAGACCGAAGCACGACCGACTCTTCAGCAGGCGTGAACAACGCCAGCCGACCCAACGAAGCAGCACCAAATAACGCACTCCCAAGTGCGCGTAAACCGAAGATCCTTGCACGCCGCAGGCTCAAAGAGTCCGACGTGAACGTTGTAAACCAGCCCATGCTGAAAAAAGCGCTCGGCGGAACCATCGTGGGTAACACCATGGAGTGGTTCGACGTCGGCGTATTCGGCTACCTGATCACCACCATGGGACCTGTCTTCCTTCCCGAGGCCGACAAGTCCGTCCAGACGCTGTTCCTGCTTGGAACGTTCGCTGCCACCTTCATTGCCCGTCCACTCGGCGGTGTTGTGTTCGGCTGGCTCGGCGACAAGATCGGGCGGCAAAAAGTACTCGCCGCAACACTGATGATTATGGCTGCCAGTACGTTCGCCGTCGGGCTGTTGCCCGGATACGCCCAGATCGGCATCTGGGCCGCTGCGCTGCTGGTAATCCTGAAGCTTGTACAGGGCTTCTCAACCGGCGGTGAATACGCAGGCGCCACCACGTTCGTGAGCGAATACGCCCCGGATAAGCGCCGTGGATTCTTTGCAAGCTTCCTGGACATGGGCAGCTACCTCGGCTTTGCCCTGGGTGCGGCGCTGGTTTCTGTCCTGCAGCTGACCCTTGGCCAGACAGCCATGGAGGAATGGGGCTGGCGCATACCCTTCCTCATTGCCGGCCCGCTGGGCCTCATCGCCATCTACTTCCGGAACAAGATCGAGGAATCCCCTCAGTTCCAGGCCACCCTGGATGCCCAGGAATCCATCGGGCAGGCCGCCGCAGCAGCTGACGTGGACGCCGCCAAGAGTCCGGTCGGAATCGTCAAGGCCTATTGGCGCTCGCTCATCGTGGCCATGATCCTTGTGGCCGCTGCCAACACCGCCGGGTACGCCTTGACGTCCTACATGCCGACGTACCTCACGGAGTCCAAGGGCTACGATCCCGTCCACGGGACACTGCTGACCATCCCCGTGCTGGTCATCATGGCCTTGTGCATCCCGCTGACGGGCAAGCTGTCCGACCGCATCGGCCGCCGGCCGGTCCTCTGGATCGGCGCCATCAGCACCGTGGTGCTGGCTACGCCGGCGTTCCTGCTGATCGGCGTCGGTGACGTCTGGTCCACGCTGGCAGGCCTCTCGCTGATCGCGTTCCCAGTGACGTTCTATGTTGCGAACCTCGCCTCGGCATTGCCCGCACAGTTCCCGACAGCCAACAGGTACAGCGCCATGGGTATCGCCTACAACTTCGCAGTTGCCATCTTCGGCGGCACCACGCCGTTCATCGTGGCCGCGCTGATCACGGCGACCGGCGATGACATGATGCCGGCCTACTACCTCATGGCGACCTCAGCCATCGGGGCTGTGGCCATCTACTTCCTGAAGGAATCAGCCAAGCGTCCGCTGCCCGGCTCCATGCCCAGCGTGGACACCCAGGCAGAGGCCAAGGAACTCGTGGCCACCCAGGACGAGAACCCGCTGATCGACCTGGCCGACATGCCGTTCGAATCCCAGGACGTCACCGATGCCGCGGCTTCCAAGGTTCCGGCCGGAGTCTAGGCACCACAGTTAAGCACCGCAACAACAAACCGGCCTGACCGGGCCGTCTTGTAGCCCGCGCTCAAAGGCCCGTCCCGCGCGCTTTCCTTGGGGGAAGCACGCAGGGCGGGCCTTAGCCGTGCCCGGCGCCGCCCTTCCGGCCGTGCCCACGCGACGCCCTGTGACCCAGCTAATGGTGGCCATTCCGGGGTTCTGCTAATTTTCGAACAAGGGCTTGATTGATAGGTGGTGTTGGCTGTGCGCAGAGTCATGGCCCATGCCCGCACGCTGCACGCCCTGGGCCCGGCAAACAACGACCGGCTCTCGGCCGTTCGGGTTGCCCTCAGCGTGGCAGTGCCCTCGTTGGTACTCCTGGCCATCGGCCGTCCCGAGCTGACCATGTACGCGGTATTCGGTGCCCTGACCGCCATGTATGGACGCTCGGAATCGCACCAGCTTCGCCTCAAGCATCAGGCGCAGGCTGCAGTGGTCCTGGTCAGCGGCATCACGGTGGGCGTGTTCCTGTCCGTCAACCACCTCCACTCCTGGTGGCTGGTGCTGGTTGAGGCCGTGCTGGCCGGCGCCGGTTCCCTGTTCTCCGACAAGGTGCGGCTCAAACCGAACGGACCGTTCTTCGGCATCCTGGCCCTGGGCGCCTGCGCCTCGGTCCCGACGAGCGTGCCGTTCCTGACGGCTGTGCTGATCGGTGCGGCCTCGGCCGCGTTCTCGATCCTGGTGGGCTTCGCCGGCTGGCTGCGCGTCCGGGCCTGGGAGGCGGGTGCCGTGCGGGATGCTCCGCGTCTCAGCGGTGAACTCCGGCAGGCCGCGCTGGTGCACGCCGCCCGCTATGTCCTGGCCGTCGGTGCCGCCGGAACCTGCGGCGTCCTGAGCGGCAGCGGCCACCCGCACTGGGCCATGGCCGCGGCCGCCGTCCCGCTCGCGGGGGCCGACCTGCCCAGCCGCGTCCACCGCGGGATCCACCGCATCGTGGGGACGTTCGTCGGTTTGGCACTGGTCGCCGTCGTACTTTTCCCGGGGCCATTGTCCCCGCTGCAGTATTTCCCCGGCCACACCGCCGCCGTGCTGGCGCTGCTGGTGATCGCATTCCAGTTCCCCACCGAACTCTTCATGGCGCGGCACTACGGCTGGTCCATGGTCTTCTTCACGCCGGTGATCCTGCTCATGACGCAGCTTGCCGCGCCCGTGGACCCGGGCTTGCTGGTCACCGAACGCGCGGTGGAGACCTTTGTGGGCGCCGTGATCGGTATCGCCGTAGTGGTGGCCGTCCGTGCGCCGCGGAGGGCTACTGCTTCGGACGCCGCGGCGGCCCGGAGGTAAACCGCGCCGGCAGCACGCGCGAAATGGCGGCGACCAGTTTGTAGCGTTTGGTGGGGATCGAAACGCCCTTCCCGCGGGCGTTGTCAGCCAGGCCGTCCCGGACCACCTCGTCCGCCCGCAGCCACAGCCAGCGCGGGGCGACCGACTTGTCCACGCCCATGCGGTCGTGGAATTCGGTGTGCGTGAATCCGGGGCACAGCGCCGTGACGTGCACGCCTCTCGGTCCGTAGGCCAGGTTGGCCCAGCGGCTGAAGATGACCTGCCAGCCTTTCGCAGCCGAGTAGCTGCCGCGGTTGGCGAAAGCCGACACGCTGGCCACGTTGATGATCCGGCCGGAGCGCCGCTCCAGCATCCCCTGCAGGGCAGCATGGCAGAGCTCCATGGGGGTCTGCACGTGCAGGCGAAGGTGCCTTTTCTCGTCCTCCAGGGAATTTTTTTCGAACGAATGCAGCAGCCCGATCCCCGCATTGTTCACCAGGACTTCAACCGGCCGTGCAGCGTCCGTGAGGCGCCCGACGACGGCGGCCACGCCGGCGTCGTCCGTCAGGTCGGCGGGCAGCACCTCAGTGGAAACGCTGTAATCACGCTCGAGTTCGTCAGCGATCTGCTGGAGCCGGGCGGCGTCGCGAGCCACCAGCACCATGTGGTGGCCTTCCTGCGCGAGCTGGCGGGCGAACTCCGCTCCCAGCCCTGCGGTTGCCCCTGTTACGAGCGCGGTGGTGGGTGTCTCCATGCGCCCAGACTAGCCGTGTTACGGAGCCGGCGGCTGGTGCAGGCCGAAGGTCGAGCCCTGATCGTCCTTGCAGAGCTTGAATCTTCCGTACTCCGCCCGGTCCTCGTCGCCCAGTTCCGCGCTTTCCGTCGAGCCGCCAAGTTCACGCACACGGGCCAGGGCGGCGTCCATGTCGTCCACCCGGAAGAACAGGTAAGGCACCGCGCCCTTGTCGCCGCCGTGCAGCCCGCCGGGGATGCCGGTGGTGCCGATTATGGACCCGCCCTCGTCGGACGGTCCGGGCCTGAAGTCCCAGCCGAAGAGCGCGCCGTAGAACGCCCGGCCCCGTTCGGGATCTTCGACGCCGATTTCAAAGAACGCTGGTTCGCCGGCCATGGCTTCTCCTTGTCTCGTGGGGTCAGGTGGGTCGAGTGCGGTCCATCGGACGACCCCACCCTAGACCTGCCCGGCACCCCGGTCCAGAGCCAGCCTGCCGTTCAGAGTTTGGAAAAAGTCCTGGGTTTGTGTCGATCCGGTCTCGCGCCGTTCGACCTATGGATGAGAAGGTCGAAGGGCGACCTTCCACAAACCAAGGAGTACGTGATGGCCAAGTACATGTTGATTATGCGGGAAACCGAAGAGTCCCTCGCGAAGTTCACGGACGTCGACTTCGACGAGGCGATGAACGCCATGGGCAAGTTCAATGACGAACTGATCCACGCCGGCATCCTGCTGGCGGCCGAGGGCCTGGAGGATCCGAAGGAGGGCGTTGTGGTCGACTTCACCGGCGAAACACCGGTGGTCACCGACGGCCCCTACGGAGAAACCAAGGAACTGTTCGGCGGCTTCTACATCCTCGATGTGGCGTCGAAGCAGGAAGCCATCGAGTGGGCGAAGCGGGCGCCGCTCACGGCCGGCCGCAAGACCGAAATCCGCCGCGTGCCCACCATCGACGAGTTCCCGCAGGACAACGAATGGATCCAGAAGGAACGCGCCTGGCGCGAGCAGACCGGGCAGCTGTGACCGGGTAGCGCTGACCCGACGGTGAGTGGTGCTGAGGCGCGGGGCGCCGTCGAGGCGGTGTGGCGGATGGAGTCTGCCCGCATCGTCGGCGCCCTGGCCCGCTATACAGGCGACTTCCCGCTGGCCGAGGATCTCGCCCAGGAGGCACTCGCCGAGGCACTCGTCTCCTGGTCAGTCAACGGGGTACCCGCCGAACCCGCCGGCTGGCTGCTCACCACAGGCCGCCGTCGTGCGATTGATACGTTCCGCCGGCGGGCGGCGCGGGACGAAAAGTACGCCCTGCTGGCCAGCGACCTCGCGGCGGAGGAGCCAGGAGCGGACGCCTTGTTCGACCCCGATGCGATCGACGACGACGTGCTCGCCCTGATGTTCATCTCCTGCCATCCGGTGCTGGCCAAGGAAGCCCGGATCGCGTTGACGCTGCGCGTAGTGGGCGGCCTGGGCAGCGACGAGATTGCCAAGGCTTTCCTGGTCCCGGTGGCGACGATCCAGGCACGCATCACCCGTGCCAAGAAGACGCTGGCCGCCGCGCAGGTGCCTTTCGCGGTGCCTGAGCCGCACGAGCGGGCTGAACGGCTCGGCTCGGTGCTCAACGTCATCTACCTGATCTTCACGGAGGGCTCGTTTGCCTCGGGCGGCGCGGAGTGGATCCGCACGGACCTGGCCGGCGAAGCCCGCCGCCTTGCCCGGGTGCTGGTGCGGATCTCGCCGGAGCCCGAGGTGTTCGGGCTGATTGCGCTGATGGAACTCACCGCTGCGCGGTTCCCGGCCCGGCTCGACGCGTCGGGCCGCCCGGTGCTTCTGGAAGACCAGGACCGACGGCGGTGGGACCAGTCCGCGGTCCGGCGCGGACGTGCGGCGCTGGCGCGGGCCGCGGGATCCGGACGCGGGTTGGGTGCGTACGGTCTCCAGGCTTCCATCGCTGAGTGCCACGCGGTGGCTCATTCGGTTGCCGAGACGGACTGGCAGCGGATCGTCATCCTCTACGAAGCCCTCGGCCGGCTGGCCCCGTCCCCCGTCGTCGAACTCAACCGTGCGGTCGCCGTCGCGATGGCCTCCGGCCCGGCGGACGGACTGGAGCTGGTGGAGGCGATCGCTGCACGCGGTGAACTGGCGGGCTCGCACCTTCTTCCCGCGGTCCGTGGCGAGATGCTCACCCGGCTCGGCAGGCGTGACGACGCACGGTCCGCACTCCTGCAGGCCGTGGCGCTGTGCGGGAACGCCGCCGAGCGCGCGGTGCTGCAGCGCAAGGTGGACGAGCTCAGCTGACCCGGGGGTGGGCCGCGGTCCAGCACCGAGCGCGAACGGACACTTAAGCCCCCGCCCTCCCCGCCGAGGTGGCACTTCACAGCAGTGTTGGGCGGCAACTGCCGCGAACTGCCACGAACTGCCACGAACTGCCACCTCGACGACGCTACGCGAACCTGGCGAGCGGGTTGGCGAGCCGGCCGGCCATCTGCAACCCGCCGGACGGGTCCGTGAGGTCAAGCATCTGCTGGTTGTTCCGCAGCTGCAGCCGGTTCAGGCACGACAGTTCAAAGTCAGGGGCGAACAGGTCGTGGCGGGCGAACTGGTCCGCCAGCTCCGGGTGTTCAGCCTGGTAGTCCTGGATGACCCGCGCGGCCGTACCCCAGAACTCCTCCTCGCCGAGTTTCCCGTCCTCCACCAGCAGGGCACCGAGGAAGCGGAAGATGCAGTCGAAGACATCCGTAAAGATGGCCAGCACCTTTTCGCCGTCAGGGATATCAACCTGGATCCTCGATACCTCCTCGGGCAGGTCCAGCCGGCGCCCCATCACCACGATTTCCTCGGCGATGTCCTTCATCACCGCACGGACGGGCACACCGTTATCCAGCACGAGGATCACGTTCTCGCCATGCGGCATAAAGGCGAGTTCGTACCGGTAGAGGCAGTGGACCAACGGGACGAGGTAGGCCTCGAAGTAGCGGCGCAGCCATTCGGAAGGCTCCAGTCCGGAGCGCTCAATCAGGGCAGACACCATCGGTTTGCCGGTCGAATCGACGTGCAGCAGGGACGCCATGGTGGCAAGCTGCTGGCCGTCCTCCAGCAGCGGGAGCGGACTTTCCCTCCACAGCGCGGACAGCATCTTCCGGTACGGCGAGCCCTTGGCGGACGCGGCCTCGTAGTAGCCGTTGTGGTAGCCGATGGCAGCGATTTCGCTGATCATGGCCAGTCCGCGTTTCTGCAGGGCTTCGTCTGACCTGATCAGGTCCTGCAGCCAGTCGTTGATGGCGGGGGTTGCCTTCATGTACTGCGGCGAGAGTCCCCGCATAAAGCCCATGTTCAGTACGGACATCGCCGTCTTGACGTAGCTCTTGGCGGGCGCGGCCGTGTTGAAGAACGTGCGGATGGACTGCTGGGCCTGGTAACTGTCTGCGCCGGTCCCCAGATGGATGATGTGCTGGTGGGCGATTTCGGCAGCGAACGTGACAGTGAGCTTGTTCTCCCACTGCCACGGATGCACCGGCATCAGGAAGTACTGGGCGGGGTCCACACCCTGGGCGGTGAATTCGGTGTCAAAGGACTGCAGCGCGGCGGCGCCGAGCTCGGCCTCCAGGTGGGCGCGGTAGTCCAGTCCGGCGCTGGCGGTGAAGACAGCCTTGCTGCGGTGGACCCCGATCCATTCCAGGCGGACGGGGGCTCCGGTCTCCGGCGCGAACGCCCGGTAGTCACTGATGCCGAACCCCAGCCTGCCGTTGTTGGCCACGAAACACGGGTGGCCCTCCGTCATGCTGCGTTCGATGGCCTGGAAGTCGGCGGCGGGGTCCGTGCCGCCGGTGACTCCTGCCGCGAGTTCCTCGGCGGACGGCTGTCCCAGCCACTGCTTGTAGGAGTGGCCGGCCAGGGTGCTGCTGATCTCTTCAAGGTAGACCGGGAGCATCTCCTCGCGGATGCCCAGAGCGCCCCTGAACTCGGTGATGAAACGCAGGGCGTCCGGGGCCGCATCCTCGCCGCTGCGTGTGCAGTGGATGGAAGCGGCGTCCACCGACCAGTGCTCCAGCTCAAGCACGCGGGCCGTGAACGAGTACGCCGTGAGGCCGTCGTCGCTGCGGACCACGTACACCGCGGGCTCGTCCGGACCCGTGGCACCCCTGCCGGAGCCCAGGCGCTGCGGCTCCAGGATGCGTTCGTGCAGGAATTCTGCAAGCGCCTTGCGGACCAGGTGGCGGTTGGCCGCCGCCCAGCGTTCGGGTGCGAGGTGGGGAACGGTGTTGGCGGTGCTGTCCGGTATTTCGACGACGGCGGGGTCCAGCTCGATGATGGTCACAGTGATGCTCCCTGGAGGATCGGGGTGGAAAGGTCATGGGAATGGACTCGAGGGTGGCCCAGCGCTGCGCGGGCGGCGAGGTAGTCCTGGCGTGTGCAGAAGCTGAGCAGCGCTTCCTTGTCCGGCAGGGTGACAACCCCCGCCGGCTGGAAGCCCAGCCGCTCGTTGAGCACATGGATCTTGGAGTTCCTGGCGTCTGGTTCAACCACCACGCGTTCCACGCCCGGTTTTTCGAACAACCGCTCCAGCACGGCATCCATCACCGCGGCCGTGTACCCCGGTTGGGGATCTCCCGACGGCGGCGCCACCAGCAGGTGCATGCCGATGTCGCCCTCCTGCACGGCATAAATCGCGGCCAGCGGCGAGGCGGCTGGCAGGTATTCCTCCGTCAGGAAGGCGGGGACGCCGTCGTCGTTGATCCCCAGCAAGGCGTGGTGATGCCCCGTTGCCTGGATTTTCGAGTATTCCTCCACAACGCCGTCAACTGTGGAGGACAGCATCCCCCAGAACGACGCGTACGGCTGGGTGACCCAGCTGTGGAGGAGTGGTGCATCGGCAGCGGCGTCAACACAGCGGAACGTGAAGCTCATGCGGACACCTCCACGGTCTGGGTGGGAGCCGGCTCGGCGCTGCGTCCGGCCGGACCGGAGACTGAAGCGGAGACCGGGCCGGCAGCAGTCGGAACACTATTCGGCGCGCCGAACTGCTGGAACGCGATGCTGCGCTCCACGGGATAGACCTCGCGGCCGGTGATCTCACGCAGGATGCACGAGTTGCGGTAGGCGGCCATGCCGAGGTCCGGGGTGACAAAGCCGTGGGTGTGCAGCTCGGCGTTCTGGACGAAAAGTTCGCCGGGTTCGACGCCGGTGCTGTAGTTGCGCGCCACGGCGAACCGGCCGGCGGAGTCCCTGGCAATCCGGTCCTGGATGCCCGCCAGGAAGTCCGGCTCCCGGTAGGTGTAACCGGTGGCCAGGACCACGGCTTCGCTGTCCAGCACATAGTCCGAGCCCTGCTCCTCGTGCCGGAGCTGCAGCGTGTGGGAACCGGTGGCCTGATCCCAAGCGCCGCCGGTGAGCGACGAATGGGTCAGGAGCTGGGTGTCCACCATGCCGGAGAGGCTCTTCGTGTACAGGAGGTCGTAGATGGCGTCGATCAGCTCGGAGTTGATGCCTTTGTACAGGTTCTTCTGGCTCTTGATGAGTCCGTCGCGCTGGTCCTGCGGCAGCCCATGGAAGTAGTCCACGTACTCCGGCGAGGTCATCTCCAGGGTGAGCTTGGTGTACTCCAGCGGGAAGAACCGCCCGGACCGGGTGACCCAGTTCAGCTGGTAACCGTAGGTGTCCATGTCCTGCAGGAGCTCGTAGTAGATTTCCGCGGCGCTCTGGCCGCTGCCGACGATGGTGATGCTGCGCTTGGCCTGCAGCTCACTCTTCCGCGACAGGTAGTCGGCGTTGTGGAGGACGAGTCCCCCGCCGCCGTTCGCAGCCGCCTCGACTATTCCGTCACAGGACGCCGGCACGTATGGCGACGTTCCAGTGCCCAGCACGAGCCGCCGCGCCAGCAGCACCTCAGGCCCGTCCGGACCTTCCACCGAAAGGCGGTACACGCCGGCGTCGTAGGTTATATCCAGCACAGCCGTGCTAAAACGGACGGACCGCAGCTGACCGGCCACCCACTGACAGTACTGGTTGTACTCCGCGCGCAGCGGATAGAAGTTTTCGCGGATATAGAAGCGGTAGAGGCGGCCGGTCTGCTTGAGGAAATTCAGGAACGAATACGGCGAGGTGGGATCGGCCAGCGTCACCAGATCCGCCATGAACGGCACCTGGAGGTGGGCCGGCTCCAGCATCATGCCAGGGTGCCAGTCGAAGGATTCCCGTTGCTCCAGGAAGACGCCATCCAGCCCGTCCACCGGTTCACTGAGGGCGGCGAGGCCGAGGTTGAAGGGCCCGACGCCGATGCCGGCGAAGTCGAAAATGCGCGGTTCGGTGGAGGTGCTCATGCGGACACCTCGCTGGTGCTGGCGCTGGCACTGTCGCTGGCCAGCAACTGCACGCCGGTGCTGCGCAGCAGCTCGATGATCTCGCTGATGTCCTCAAGGGTTGCTTCGGCGTTGAGGAGCGTGAACTTCAGATAGTGCCTGCCGGCCACCTTGGTGCCGGCCACGACGGCCTGCCCGGACGCGAAAACCGCTGCGCGGATGGCCGGATTGAGCGTGTCGGCCGCATCCTCGGAAAGCCGGCCGTGAGCGCCGGTGAGGCCGACATCGGCAAAACCGGCGTCGGTGAGGCCGACATCGGCAAAACCGGCGCCGGCAAGGGCAGCAGCAGTTCCGGGCACACGGGGCCGGTACCGGAAGACCAGTGTGCTGAGCTGCGGAGCGGCGGCGAGCTCAAAGTCGTTGTCGGCCGCCAGCACTGATCCCACCCGGGCGGCGAGATCGATCGCTTCATCAAACAGAGCGCCAATGGCATCCGCGCCCATGATGCGCAGGGTCAGCCACAGCTTGAGCGCGTCAAAGCGCCGGGTGGTCTGGATGCTCTTGTCCACCTGGTTGGGGATCTCGGCCAAGGCGGCGCTTTCCGGGTTCAGGTAGTCCGCGTAGTACGTGACGTGCTGGAGCATGGCGCGGTCGCGGACCAGCAGGGCGCTGGAGCTGACGGGCTGGAAGAACGTTTTGTGGAAGTCCACGGTGACGGAGTCTGCCAGGCGGGTCCCGTCCAGCAGGTGGCGGTAGCGGCCGGAAACCATCAGCCCGCCGCCGTAAGCCGCATCAACGTGGAACCAGGCACCGTAGGCGCGGGCCAGGGCGGCGAGGTCCGCGAGCGGGTCCACCGCACCGAAATCGGTGGTCCCGGCGGTGGCCACAACCGCCATCGGCACCAGCCCGGCGTCGTGGGTTTCCGCCATGGCCTCGGCGAGCGCGGCCGGGTCCATCTTGTGGTCCGCGGCGCATGGGACGGAGATGACGGCGTCGAAGCCCATGCCCAGCATGGACGCGGACTTCTGGATGCTGAAGTGGCTGTCTGCTGACGTGAAAATCCGGAGCTTTTCCAGCAGTGAGGGCAGCCGGAGTCCGGCGTTGGACGGCTCCTGCCGCAGCCCGGCAACGGCGTGGTTGCGTGCGATCAGCAGCGCCTGCAGGTTGGACTGGCTGCCTCCGGAGGTGAACACGCCGTCGGCTTCAGCCCCCAGCTGCAGCCGTTCGGCGGTCCAGTCGATGAGCCGGCGCTCGATCATGGTGGCCCCGGCGCTCTGGTCCCAGGTGTCCATCGAGGAGTTCACCGCGGACAGGATGGCCTCCCCTACCAGCGCCGGGATCACCACCGGGCAGTTCAGGTGTGCCGCGTACTTCGCATCGTGGAAGTAGATGGCGTCCCGGAGGTAGACGGTCTCCAGCTCCTCCAGGGCCGCGGCGGTGTCCGGGAGCGGCTGGTCCAGGTCAACGGCGCCGATGCGCGCCTTCATTTCGGCGGGCCCGACGCCGGTAAAGGGCCGGGTGGTGCGGTCGATTTTGGTGGCCACGGCGTTGACGCCTTGCAGCACCTGCGCCACGTACCGGGTGGAGTTCCTAGTGTTGAACAGATGGTTGGTGGCAGCGAGGGCCAGCTCCACGCGGGAGCCGAAATCCTGCCCGGGCAGGGCTTCGCCCACCCGATTTTCATCCACGTACATCTCATCAACACGGGGCAGCAGCGGCACAGTGGTCATCCTTAGTTCGACGTTGGGGTTGTCTTTAGCAAGGTAAGCCTTACTTAGGTGAACCTTTTCGTCAAACTTTAGTGACTTATTTATCTTAAGCCGCGGGAATACGGGCGTTCTTCAGGTCGCGGGCGCGTCATTGACTGGCCCCGATCGCGAATCGGGTGCAAAATACTCCGCGCGAACGGACACTTGAGGCCCTCCGGAGGGAGTTTCCGGGGGCTTAAATGACCGTTCGCGCTGGTTCGAGGGGGCTTAAATGACCGTTCGCGCTAGTTGTCCGGCCAGTCGATGTGCTGTTCGTAGCCCTCGTGAGCACGGAGGTACCCGGAGATGAAGGGGCAATGCGGGATGATCCGTTTACCCGAAGCCACCACGTCGTCGAGCGCGAAGTGAGCCAGCACCTTGCCCAGTCCCTGGCCCTTGAAGTCCTCGGCGGTGTCGGTGTGGAGGAAATCCACATGTCCGGGCAGGTCCCGGAAGAAGGACTGGACGGCGACCTTTCCGCCCACCCGCAGCTCGTAGCGGTGATGCTCGTCATCCCTGGACAGCGAGACGTCGGGGCTGAACTTGTCCTCGGTGGAAATCATGTTCTCAGTCATGGTTCGACATTGGCACTACTTGGCCCCGCTGGCAATGGCCCGTCAGACTGGCTGCCATCGTGGGCGACGCGTTCGGCACCGACATCGCCGGGGACACGTTCGGGCATCCGGCCCAGCAGCAGGACGGCCAACACAAAGCATGCTGCGCCGCCTCCGAGCAGGCCCAGCGTCAGGCCGTTGAGGGCAGCGTCCGCCACGGGAATGAAGACGACGACGGCGGCCGTCACCACCGCGGCGGCGGGCCGGCCGCGGGTGTGGACAGACGCCGTCGGACGTTCCTCAAGGTGGCCGAACGCGGCCAGCACCGGGAGCAGGAGGGCCACAACCCCCAGGAGGACCAGCGGGCGGGCCCACCACCATTCGGCGGTGCCGGCCGCGGGCTTGGGGAAGTCGGTGAGGAGCAGGAGTCCGGACATGGCCGCGAGCAACGGCAGGTGCCACAGGTACACGGTCATGGAGCGGCTGCCGGCAACCATGACCACCGCGCGGATCCAGCGCACCCCGGAAACCCAGCCGAGCCCCGGCCGGAAAAGCTGGAGCGCGGCAGCCTGGGACACGCCCAGGAGCAGCAGGCAGAGGTTGGGCGGGTTGAGGTTGACCAGCATATTTCCGGAGTAGAGACCCAGGCCGGTGACCAGCCCGAGCAGCAGGTTGGCTGCCAGGATGAGCCCCACCAGGCCGGAGCGCGTGAGCCTGGCGAAGTAACCGTCGGCCATGAGGAAACCAAGCTGCTGCACGGCGCACCACAGGAAAACAAGATTTGCGTAGGCGAGCATGGGCAGGGCTCCGCGGAAGCAGTCGACGGCCACCACGAGTGCGGCCAGGACGGTCATGGTCAGCCAGGGCGCGCGCTCGTGGAACCGGGCCAGGAGCGGGATGTTGAGCTGGGCTGCCAGGTAGGCGGCGAGGAACCATAGGGGCATGCCGGCCCCGGTGGCCATCAACTGGACCACCTGGGGGTCCACGCCGAGCAGGAGCGCCGCCGAAAATCCCAGGAACATCACCGCCAGGAGTGCCGCCGCCGGGCGGACCAGCCGCAGCAGCCGGGCCTGGGCAAACTCGACGCCCGTACCGCCGCGCGCCCTCAGCCGCTGCCACGACTGCAGCCCGGTGGTGCCACCGGTTACGAAGAACAGCGGCATCACCATAAAGATCCAGATGACGGGCACAAACCAGGGCTGATCGCCCAGCGTATTTTCCGAGGTCACGGTGCCGTCCCTTTGTAGGACGGGGCTGACCATCATGCAGTGGCCCACCACCACCAGGGCCAGGCAGACGAACCGGACAAGGTCGATCACCAGGTCGCGCTGGACCGTCTGTTCACCGTGCGGGGCCGGCCCCGGCTCCTTCACACCACTCACGTGCAGTCCCTACATGCGCCGATGCTGTTGTTCACTCAATTGTCCGCCCGTGATGCGCTCCCGGCCAGAAAAGCGTGCTCCCGGCCAGAAACGGGCACAACGTCGCCTCAGCAGTGGTCGCCTCAGGAGCGTCAGTCAGCCAGCAACGGCCAGCAACCCAAGCACGACGGCGAGCATCGGCGTCGTGCCTTGCAGAACCGCGGCGCGGAGGTACTTTTTCCCGCTGAGCGCCAGCACCGCCGCGGCGAGCAGCATGGAGCCGCAGCAGCTGAAGATCAGCGTCCAGCCCACCACGTGCTGCGCCGAACCGTCGGGGCCAAGCGCCACGCAGCCCACCCCGATGAACGCGCCGATGGCCAGGAACAGGTTATAGAAGCCCTGGTTGTAGGCGAGGGGTTTGGTGGTCTCGGCGTCGGCCTGGGAGGCGAGGCCGAAGCGCTTCCACGTGGCCGGTGTGGTCCAGGTGAGGGATTCCATGGTGAAGATGTACACGTGGAGCGCGGCGGCGAGGAAGGCAAAAAGCAGGGAGGCCAGGATCATGTGCTGATCCTAGCCTCCCCAAAACTCAAACGAGCGTCAGCGGGTGAGCATGCCCAGTGCGGACGTGGCGAATTCCCTGGCCGAGGTGTTCCAGTGGCCCAGCAAGCCCTGGAGGTTCTCGCCGTCGGCCCGGTGCGCCGGAAGCTGTTCCTGGAGCGTGGACAGCACGCCGGTGCGGAGCTCGGTATTGAAGTTCACTTTGCCCACGTTCATGGCGGAGGCGTTGACCAGCTCGCCCGCCGGAATGCCGGACGCGCCGTGGAGCACCAGCGGGATGTGGGTCCGCACGGCAATGTCCTGCAGTACGTCCCAGCGCAGCTGCGGCTCGCCCTTGTACTTGCCATGGACGTTGCCCACCGCAACAGCCAGCAGTTCCGCACCTGTCCGGGCCACAAAGTCCTCCACCTGCGCGGAGTCCGTCAGGCCGGCCACGGCCACACCGGCTTCGTCGGCACCGAAGGCCCGGTCTTCGTCGCCGGCCAGTCCCCCGAGTTCCGCTTCTAGCACGACGCCGGCACCGAGCACAGCGCGCGCCTCACGGACCAGCGCAATGTTGTCCTCATACGGAAGGGACGAGCCGTCCGCGAGGACCGAATCCGCCCCCGCGGCGACGGCGTCGGCCATCACCTTGAGGTCCGTCGCGTGGTCCAGCTGGACGGCCACCGGAACGGATGCGGCGTCTGCCAGCCCGCGGAGCGCGGCGATCAGGCGGAGGCCGTTGGACGTGCCGGCCGTTTTGGGGGCCACCAGCAGGATGACCCCGTGGCCGGCGTCCTCGGCCGCGCCCACAACAGCCAGCGCGGTGGTGAAGTCGTAGCAGGTGAAGGCGGGAACGGCCGAGCCCTGCTGGAGGGCGGCGGTGACGAGGTGGTCGAGTCGGGTGCGCATCAGACGCTCAGGCCTCCCACGAGGATCCAGGCCACGTAGGTCAGGATGAAGCCGGCCACGCCGAGGACGGTGGTGAGGACGGTCCAGGTTTTCAGGCCGTCGGATACGGTGAGGCCGTAGTAGCGCACTACGGTCCAGAAGCCGGCGTCGGTGACGTGGGACAGGCCCAGCGAGCCGAAACCGATGGCGATGACGATGACGGCGATCTGCGCCGGCGAGTAGCCGCCTTCCATCACGGCGGAGGTCAGCAGGCCGGTGGTGGTGACGATGGCGACGGTTGCCGAACCCTGGGCTGCACGCAGTGCCAGGGAGATGACGAAGCCGAGAACAATCACCGGCAGGCCGAGGTGGTCCAGCGTCTGGGACAGTGCGGCACCGATGCCGGAGGTCCGCAGGACCTCACCGAACACGCCGCCGGCGGCGACAACCATCAGGATGGACGCGATGGGAGGCAGGGCACCCTCGAAGATCTCGCCGGTTTCCTTCAGGGACCAGTTGCGGCGGACCGCCAGCAGGAAGAAGGACAGGGCCACAGCCACCAGGAGGGCGAAGAACGGGTTGCCGATGAACGCAGCGAGGCCGTACCAGGAGTTGTCCTTGGGGATGGTGAGCGTGCCCAGGGTGCCGATGAGGATCTGCACGATCGGGGCGGCGATGAGGAAGATGATCAGGGCCGGACGCGGCGGGGCGATGCCGACGGCGCCGGGGCCTTCGTGGCCAACCTTGACCAGGGAGTCGGAACCGAATTCGTCCACCTGGGCCTTGACGCCGGGGAGGAGCTCGTACTCCTTGCGGTTCATGATGCTGGCGACCCAGTAGGACAGGAATCCGAGCGGGATGCAGATGAGCAGCGAGATCAGCGTGATGAGCCCGATGTCGGCGCCGAACACGCCGGCGCCTGCCACGATGCCCGGGTGCGGCGGCACGGCGACGTGGATGGAGAGCATAATGCCGGCCATCGGCAGGCCGAACTTGACCGGGTGCACGTTGGCGATCTTCGCAAAGGCGTAGACGATCGGGACGAGCACAATAATGCCCACCTCGAAGAACACGGGGATGGCCACCAGGAAGCCGACGGCGGTGAGCGCCACCGCGACGCGTTTGGCGCCAAGCTTCTCGGTGAAGTGCGCGGCCAACGACTGGACGCCGCCGGAAACCTCGATCATCCGGCCCAGGACGGCGCCGAGCGCGATCAGCAGGGCTACCTTGCCCATGGTTCCACCCACACCGTTGGCGACGACGGTGAAGACGTCCTTCAGCGGGATCTGCGAGGCCACGGCCACGGCGATGCTTACGGTCAGCAGGGCCACAAAGGCCTGGATCTTGAAGCGGATGATCATCACCAGCAGGACGGCGATGCCGATCGCCGCGATGGTGAGGAGCAGCGGAGTACCCAGCTCCACCGCGGGTTTGATGGCGGGGGCGTCGGCCGCCCGCACCATCAGCGAGTTAGTCAGGGGGTTCATTGCGGTGTCTCCTTCGACAAGCCAGTCTTCCAGAAGACGGGCTAGCGGGCGCTGTTTCTTGTGCTTTGTGAACGCGGGAAGATACGACGACGGCGGAGGGGGGACCGCCGTCGTCGTAAGTTTTTTGGGGGTGCTTTAGCCGGGCTGCTTAGGCGGTGCGCTTGGTGGGCGCGACAACCTTGATGACTGCGGAATCGTCGGCGGCGGCGAGGCCCTGGGCCTGGCCCAGGAGGTACAGCTGCTCGGCGGCGGCGGCAACGGGGGCTGCCAGGCCGGCGGCGCGGGTGGCCTTGCCCACGATGCCCATGTCCTTGACGAAGATGTCCAGGCGGGACAGGACCTCTGCGCCTTCCTCGGTGTAGGCCTCGAGGATGCGCGGGCCGCGGTTGGAGAGCATGAACGAACCTGCCGCGCCGGCTTCGAGGGCTGCGAGGGTCTTGGCCTGGTCCAGGCCGAGCGCGTCGGCGAGGGCCATGGCCTCGGCGGCGGCCGCGATGTGGATGCCGCAGAGGAGCTGGTTGACGGTCTTGAGGGCCTGGCCGTCGCCGGGCTTGTCGCCCACCACGGTGAGCGTGGAGGCCAGCAGTTCGAGGGCCGGGCGCGCCTTCTCCTGGGCTTCCGGGGAAGCGCCGACGACGATCAGCAGGTCGCCTTCGCCGGCGCGCTTGGGACCGCCGGACAGCGGCGCGTCCACGAGCTCAACGCCGTATTCGGCGAGGCGTGCCACGGTGGCGGGGATGGCTTCGGTGCCCACGGTGCTGCCGAGGATGACGACGGCACCCGGCTCCAGCACGGAGGCCACGCCGTTCTCGCCGAAGAGGACGTCGTTGAGCTGCTCGCCGTTGCGGACCGCGAGGAGCAGGGCGTCGGCGCCCTTGGAGGCTTCCCGGGCGGAGGCGAAGGTGCGGATGCCGGCTTCTTCGGCGAGCTTCAGGCGCGGCTCGGCGATGTCGAAGCCGTGGACGGTGAGCTCGCTGGCCAGGCGGGTGGCCATGGGCAGGCCCATGGCGCCGAGGCCCAGGACGGTGATGGTGTAGTTGCTGGTCATGGTGTTCTTCCTTGAATACTGGCGGTGGGCCCACGCCGGCGAGGGCCCCGGCCCGAGCTTGCGAGGGTTGGGAGTCGGTGGGGATTAGAAGGTGCTGCTGAGCTTGCGGGTGACGTCGGCGAGGGACTGGTCGTCGCCCACGTTGCCGGCGAACACGATGTACGGGATGCCCTTGGCGGGGCCGTCCACCGGCTCCCAAAGCGAGACGATGCCCGGCAGCATGGGACCGCGGACAATGGCGTGGCGGATTTCCAGGCCGTGGGCGGCGACGTCGGAGGACGTGATGCCGCCCTTGGCGATGACGAACCGCGGTGGGAAGGTCTTGAGGGTCCGGTTCACCACGGCGACGACGGCGGCGGACACCGTGCGCGCGATCCGCAGGCTCGCTGCGGCGTCCTCGGTCTTGATGAGCAGGCGGCTGGTATGGACGATGACGTCTCCCCCGTGGAGTGCCTCCACGACTGTGTCAACGGTCCGGTCGAGGTGGGCGTCCCCGGCGTCGCTGAGGAGCTTCTCGACGTCGATCTCCACGATGCGCGCGGCTCTGTGCTGTTCGGTGAGGGCCTTGAGTTGGCGGGTGGTGACGCCCACGTGGGAGCCCACCACGATCAGGCCGCCGGCCTCGGACGGGGTGTTGCCCGCGTAGGCTTCAGCGCCGGTGAGCTCGGTGCGGATTTCCTGGCCAATCCGTGCGCGGACAAACGGCGGTCCCACGCGGCAGAGGAGCTTCTTGCCGCGCCGTTCGGCTTCTTCCAGGCCCAGGGACAGTGCGCGGAGATCGTTCTCGGTGACGATGTCAGCGACGATCGGCGTGGAGTTGGTGGCGGGCTCGATGGCGTCGGCGATGGCCTTGGCGGTGATCTGCGGATCGGTAGAGGCGCGGATGATGTTCAGGTCCAGGACAATCACGGATTCCGCGGCGAAGCGGCCCCGCGACTTCTCTTCCACGTATTTGGTCATGTCCGAGCTGGCGAAGCCGAAGCTGGCGTCCTTGGCGAATTCGGTCTCGGCCACGGGGGTGAGCTTGCCGGCGTCGTCCCCGGTGCCGCGCATGTAGTGCACGCCGCCGATGGTCACGCGGCCGGCGTCGGGGAAGGCCGGCACCAGCACAACGCCGTCGGTGGCTTCTCCGCTGACGTCAGCAACAGTGGCCGCAATAACGTCGGGCTCCAGCGGGTAGTGGCCACGGAGGGTGGAGTCGCTGCGGCTCACGAACCCCAGCCGCAGCGCATCTGCGGAGCCGGCGGCGGCCAGTGCGTTGCGGACCACTTCCTCGTTGCGGGCTGCGGCTTCTGCTGGGTCCAGGCTGCGGGTATTGGTCAGCACGTACACGGCGAGCTTCGCCTGGCCAAAGGCCCAGATGAAGTCCTCCACTTCCCAGCGGGTGAGCACGGGCAGATCCGCAACGGACTGCGTTCCGGTGGGGTCGTCGTCGAGCACTACGAGCATCCGGGGGGTCTCCGCGCTGGACGCGGCGACGGCGTCGGCAACAAGGCGGGCGGGAATCCGGACTTCGGCCGGGAAGGCGGCCAGGATGTCTGCTTCAAGCGTCACAGTGCACTCCGTTGTGTGGAAATCTCTAAGTATTGGTAACTGTAAGATGTCTGACATCTAACATTTCAAATAGTGTGGCACAGGACATAGGAACGCGCAAGTAGACTTGTCAGACATATCTGGCGACGCCGCAAGGGGGACATATGGCACGGAAATCACTGGTGGGCGTTGTTGCCGACGAACTCCTGGACCGGATCATTGCCGGGGACTTTCCACCCGGATCCAGCGTGCCCGGCGAGCTGGAACTCAGCGCCAGGCACGAGGTGAGCCGGATGACGGTGCGCGAGGCCATGAAAACCCTGGAAGCGCAGCGGATCCTCAGCGTGGAACGCGGCCGCGGCACGTTCGTTAACCCGTTGAACCGTTGGGCTTCGCTGGAAGCTGTCCTGCGCGCCGCGTCAGAGGGACAGAACGAAGCCGCTGCCTCCGTGCAGCTCATTGAACTGCGCCGAATGCTTGAAACCGGGGCGTGCGAACTCGCGGCGGCACGGATCAGCGACGCCGACATCCAGGCGCTGTTCGGCCATGTAGCGGCGATGCGGGCCGCCCATGAGGTCAACGACATTGCCGCCTTCGTGGAGGCTGATCTGGCTTTCCACGACCTGATCCTGCGCGCCTCGGAGAACGTTTTTGTGGCGGTCCTTTTCGCACCGCTGCACCGGGTGCTGGAAAAGCGCCGGGCCGAAACATCGGCCGTGCCAACCATCCAGGAGCACGCCATCGGACACCACCAGAACATCGCCGAGGCGCTGGAATCGCGTAACCCGAGCAGGTCGCGCGAAGCCATGGACCTGCACATGCAACAGACCCTGGATGACCTCAAGAACCTGGTCCTCGAAGCGCCCTGACCAGAGTCCACTCCGAAGTATTGGCTCTGGCCACGCTTCAGAAGTGCCACTAGTGTTCAAGAACGGCCCGCAACCGGGAATCGAAGGCGATCACGAGGAGCGAAGTTGTCCAACCACACGTACAGCATTACTGAAATTGTCGGCACCTCCGAAGAAGGCGTGGACGCGGCAGTCCGCAACGGGATCGCCGAGGCCGCCAAGACCTTGCGCAACCTGGACTGGTTCGAGGTCAAGGAAATCCGCGGTCACCTCGAAGACGGCAAAGTTGCCGACTGGCAGGTACGGATCAAGCTCGGTTTCCGCCACGAAGGCTGACCCTTCCAAGGTCTGAACAGTGATGGCCGCGTCCTTTGGGCGCGGCCATCACTGTTCGGCCATCACTGTTCAGCCATTCGGCACGGCCCTGCCAGGCACTTCCTACAACGAAGGTAGGACTGCCGGTCCTAGGAAAAACAGGGACACGGTCAAGGACTGACTATCGGCGCGAAAGTGCATAGGCTCGTACCGGAGCAGTTCCCGAAAGCGGTTTCCTGCCGGACATCCCGAGCCAGGAACCATCCTTCAGCACTACGAGGAGTACCCATGTCAGAAATCTCGCTGAACAACGGCGTCACTATCCCCCAGCTCGGCTTCGGCGTTTTCCAGGTTCCGCCGGAAGACACCCAGCGGATCGTTGAGGATGCCCTGGCAGCCGGCTACCGCCACATCGACACCGCCGCCGGATACCGCAACGAAGCAGGTGTGGGCGCTGCCATCGCAGCCTCGGGCATTCCGCGCGAGGAAATCTTCGTGACCACCAAGCTCCGCAACGGCGATCAGGGCCGGGCCTGGGACGCATTCCAGGACACCCGCGAGGCGCTGGGTCTTGACTTCGTGGACCTCTACCTCATCCACTGGCCGGTCCCGTCACAGGGCCTCTACGTCCAGGCTTGGAAGGAACTGGAGGCCCTGTATGCCGCCAAGGCGATCCGTGCCATCGGCGTCTCGAACTTCCTCTCTGACCATCTGGACACCCTGCTCGAGTCCACGGACGTCGTACCCGCCGTGAACCAGATTGAACTGCACCCCAGCTACCAACAGGCCAAACTAGCCGCCAAAAGCCGTGCCCTCGGGATTGCGGTGGAGGCCTACAGCCCGCTGGGCCAGGGTGGGGACCTCAACGGAAACGCCGTCACCGCCGTTGCGAAGGCACACGACGCCACCACGGCGCAGGTGGTCCTGGCCTGGCACCTGGCCGCCGGCACCATCGTCATCCCCAAGTCGGTTAACCCGTCCCGTATCCGCGAAAACTTCGCGGCCGCTTCCCTAACCCTGACCGACGACGAGCTCGCCTCCATCACCGCCCTCGAGCGGGGCGCGCGCATCGGTTCCGATCCGGCCGTCGCCGCTTTCACACAGCTGTAGCCAACGCTGACCGAGCCTGCCGGCACCGATTCCGGCGGGCTCGGTCGCCGCGTTCCGCCACGTCCAACCACCAGCGAAGGATCCCTCCGTATGCAGTACACGCACCTGGGCCGTTCGGGCCTGAAAGTTTCCCGGCTTTGCCTGGGCACCATGAACTTCGGCCCGCACACCGACGAGCCTGACGCGCACCACATCATGGATTCCGCCCTGGACGCCGGCATTAACTTCTTCGACACAGCCAACGTCTATGGCGGCAGCGGGCACCGGGGCTGGACCGAGGAAATCATTGGCCGCTGGTTCGCGAAGGGCGGCGAGCGCCGCGAACGGACCGTCCTGGCCACAAAGCTGTACGGCACCATGACGGACCGCCCCAACGAGTCCAAGCTTTCCGCGCTGAACATCCGGCGCGCCCTGGATGCCAGCCTGAAGCGCCTCCAGACGGACTACATCGATGTGTACCAGTTCCATCACATTGACCGGGATACGCCGTGGGACGAGATCTGGCAGGCCATAGAAGTGGCCGTCCAGCAGGGCAAGATCCTCTACTCGGGCAGCAGCAACTTCGCGGGCTGGCACATCGCCCAGGCGCAGGAAGCCGCCCGCCGCCGGAACTACACCGGGCTGGTCAGCGAGCAGTCCATCTACAACCTGTTCCGCCGCGAGGTGGAGCTGGAGGTCATTCCCGCGGCACAGCAGTACGGCCTGGGCCTGATCCCATGGTCCCCGCTGCAGGGCGGGCTGCTGGGCGGCGTCCTGAAGAAGGAACGCGCGGGCGTCCGGCGCACCGAAGGACGTGCTGCCGAAACACTCAAGCAGCACCGGGACCAGATTCAGCAGTTCGAGGATCTTGCGGACGGACTGGGGCACGAACCCGGTGACATCGCCCTCGCCTGGCTGCTGCACCAGCCTGCTGTCACCGCACCGATCGTGGGGCCGCGCACGCAGGAACAGCTCGACGCCGGCATCCGGGCGTTGGAGGTCACGCTTGACGCCGACGCGCTCAAGCGGCTCGACGACATCTTCCCGGGCCACCGGCCGGCACCGGAAGACTACGCATGGTGACTCTGTTTGATCCGGCCGCGTTGGATTCCGCGGCCGACACCGTGGCACCACGGAGCCTCCTCTTCCTGGGCGGCACCGGCGTGATCAGCGCCGCAGCGGCGGAACGCGCCGTCGTACTGGGACACCGGGTGACCATCCTCAACCGCGGCCAATCCGGCAAGCCGGCACCGGACGGCGCAGAGGTCCTGCACGCGGACATCCGCGACCAGGCCGCTGTGCGGGAGGTGCTGCAGGGCAGGGAGTTCGACGCCGTAGCGGACTTTATTGCCTTCACTCCGGACCAGGCGCGGTCCAGTATGGAACTGTTCCGCGGCCGGAGCGGCCAGTACGTGTTCATCAGCACGGCGTCGGCCTACCAGAAGCCGCCCACCCGGCTGCCGATCCTGGAATCCACTCCGCTGAAAAATCCGTTCTGGCAGTATTCACGGGACAAGATCGCGTGCGAGGACCTGTTGTTCGAGGCGTACCGGTCGGACGATTTCCCGGTGACCGTGGTGCGCCCCTCCCATACCTACGACCGCACGCGAGTGGGCCTGGTGGGCGGCTGGACAGATATTCACCGGATGCGCACCGGCCAGCCCGTCATGGTGCATGGTGATGGCACGTCGCTCTGGACGGTGACCCACGCCAGGGACTTCGCGAAGGCCTTCGTGGAACTGCTCGGCAGGCCGCAGGCAGTGGGCGAGAGCTACACCATCACCTCCGACGAATACCTGCCCTGGAACCAGATCTACGGCCTGTTTGCCCGGGCGGCGGGGGTTCCCGATCCCGAGTTGGTCCATGTGCCCTCGGAAACCATCGCCGCACACGGTGCCGGGCACAGCCCCCATCTAGGGCCAAGCCTCCTGGGCGACCGCGCCCACTCCGTGGTCTTCGACAACGCCAAGATCAAAGCCCTGGTGCCTGGCTTTGCGGCCACCATCCCCTTCGCTGACGGGACCCGGGAGATCGTTCAGTGGCATGACAGGCACCCCGAGCTGCAGGTGGTGGACCAATCGTTCATGGATCTGAGTGATCGGCTGATCAGGTGGGCGCGAAGGGCGGCTGACTGACGGCAGTGCCGGAGCGCATCCTGTGGCGCCCCGGCACTAGGCCGGCCGCGGCGCGGTGCTAGGCCTTTTCAACCCACTGGGCCCGCCACTCGGGCGCCTCGAAGGCCTCGCTCCAGTAGGCCGTCTCCTTGGCGATCCTGCCGTCCCGGAATTCGAAGATGAACACCGTTTCGTACCGCGGCCCGTTGTAGTCCAGCAGGGCTTCGGCCACCACCAGGTTCCCGCCGCTCAGCATCCGGCGTGGCGTGATGGTGGGCAGTTGCGGGAAGGCGTTGTAGATTCCCCGCCGGTTTTCCGCCCCGCGCACAAGCTCCCCGGATTGCGGCCAGTGCATCACCGCGTCGTGGTGAAACAGTTCGTCCATGACCTCAATGCGGCGGTCGTTGATGCACTCGATCAGCCGGTTGACCACGTTCTCATTAGCGTTTGCTTCAACCACGATGTTGACCTGATTCCTCGACGATGTTGGGGACGGCTAACTCTTGCATTGTGCTCCTGAAATCCAATATGCACCACGGTGGGCGGCCCCTCTCCCCGCAGGCCTGTGCGCTCCTGCCCAGTTGCTTGTGGCCAACCTGCCGACATGCCGTGGCGCGGAGCGGTTTTGCCGGCCTCGTCCCGGAGTAACCGGGCTGGAGCGCACGCAGGTCCGCGGTCTTGAGCCCAGGCCCCTTGCTCCCTTGCCAAGGTCCTTGCCTGGTTCTTGCCAAGTACTTGCCGGATCAATCGAATATCGATAGCCTTACGTTGTTATTCGATACCCTAGGAGATCCATTGGGAAAGCTGCTCACCCTCGCCCTGCGCGCCGTGCTGGCGATTGCGCTTGCCGGTTCACTCTTTGTCCAGGTCCGGATGGTGCCGCTGCTGTCCATCGACCTGGAGGAATCCGGCACCGACGCAGGCGTGCGCATGCTGGCCCTCGCGATCATGGTCCTGGGCATCGCCGCCGTCCAGGTCACCCTGGTGTGCGTCTGGCGCCTGCTGACGATGGTGCGGCGCGGAACAGTGTTCTCGCACGCCGCTTTCCGCTACGTGGATGTCATCTTCTGGGCCGTTGCGGCCGCGTCCGTCTTGGTGTTCGCGCTTGCCGTGATGCTCGCGCCGGGTGACGCCGCCCGCGGCGTTGTGCTGCTGATCTGCGGGGCGTCGCTGCTGATCGCAGGAGTGGCCCTGATCATTCTGGTGCTCCGGGTACTGCTGGCCCAGGCGGTGGCCCGCGACGCCGAGGCGAACCACCTGCGCGCCGAGCTGGGCGAGGTGATCTGATGCCGATCATTGTTGACATCGATGTGATGCTGGCCAGGCGCAAAATGCCCGTGGGTGAACTGGCGGACCGGATCGGGATCACGCCGGCCAACCTTGCAGTCCTCAAGAACGGCCGCGCCAAAGCCGTGCGCTTCACCACCCTTGAGGCGCTGTGCGATGTCCTCGAATGCCAGCCCGGGGACCTGCTGCGCTGGGAGCCCGGGGAAGAGGAAGCCGCGACGGCCTGACTGCAGGCAGGCCCAAAGCCCTCCCCACTCCGAACACGCCATCAGGAACTCCGCCCGGCCATGCCATTTACAACGTTCTAAATACTCGGGATTCCCACCGGGCGCAAGGGTTGATTTGTGGCGCACACCCCCACTAAGTTACTGGGGAAGCGTTTTCCCAATCCAAAATTGAAAGGATTCACTGATGAATCCGAGCAGGATATCCGTACGCCGTTTTTCGGTGGCCGCAGCTGCGGGCCTCGCCCTGACCGTGGGGTGCCTCACCACCCCGGCAGCCGCCGTCGGGCCTTCCGCGAAGCCCGCCACGGCGGGCGTACAGCTGGATTATCTGGACCGCGGGCTGGTTGCTGCCGGCACGTCCGAGGGCGTCTTCCTGAGCTGGCGCCTCTTGGGCCACGAGGCAACGGGCTCGTCCGCCACAGGCCTCACCGGCACCGACTTCAATGTGTACCGCGACGGCCAGAAGCTCGCATCCGTCACGGACAGCACGAATTACCTTGACGCCGGCGGAACTGCGTCGTCGGCATATGACGTGCGTGCCGTCGTCGGCGGCGTTGAACTGGACCGGAGCGCCACTGCCACCTCGTGGGGCGGCAACTTCAAGGACATCCCGCTGAAGAAGCCGGCCGACGGCGTGACGCCCGCCGGCCAGGCGTACACCTACTCGGCGAACGATGCTTCGGTGGGAGATGTCGACGGCGATGGCCAGTACGAGTTCGTGGTCAAGTGGGATCCGAACAACTCCAAGGACGTCTCCCAGGTCGGCTACACGGGCAACACCTACGTGGACACCTACAAGGCCGACGGCACGCTGCTGCACCGCATCGATCTGGGCGTCAACATCCGGTCCGGCGCCCACTACACGCAGATGCTGGTGAACGATTTCGACGGCGACGGACGTTCGGAAATGATGTTCAAGACAGCCCCGGGCACCAAGTCCATCTCCTACAATCCGGACGGCTCCGTGGGCGCAGAGTCCTTCATCTCGCTGCTGCAGAAGGACCTCGACGCCGGCTATTCCAACTCCGACGATTACCGGATGAGCGCCGCCGACTACTACCAGCACATGGTGGACACGTTCCTGGGCTGGAGGGACCACCCCGATGTCAAGGCCGGCAACTGGCCCGCCACCCTGGAAGAAGCCTTCGGCATCGCCCCGCAGTACCAGTACCCGCTGTCCCGGACTGATGCAGAAGCGGTGACGGACTACTTCATGGATGTCTACGCGCCCGCCCGCAGCGCCCGGAACGCCCTGCGCGCCTTTGAGGGCTTCATCGTTTCCGGCCCGGAATACCTCACCGTCTTTGAGGGCGCCACGGGCAAGGAACTGAAGACGGTCGCGTATGAGCCCGGCCGGCACGACGACGGCCTGATGTGGGGCGACTACGCCATGGCCCGGATCGAACCCGGCAACCGCGTGGACAGGTTCCTGTCCGGCGTCGCATATTTGGACGGCAAGAAGCCCGCCGCCGTGTTTGCCCGCGGCTATTACACGCGCAGCACACTTGCCGCCTACACCTGGGACGGCGCCAACCTCTCCCCGGTGTGGAACGTGGACTCGGGCTGGACGCCCATGACCAACCCCTTCAAGGACAGCCCGCACGGGCGGGACGGCACGAACCCCGAGTTCGGCACCCTCACCACGCAGGGCTTCCACTCCCTCAGCACCTCCGACGTCGACGGTGATGGCAAGCAGGAAATTGTGTACGGCTCGGCCACCATCGACGACGACGGTTCGCTGCTCTACAGCTCGTCCGACACCATGCCGGCCGGCAGCGCCACCCCGCGAGAGGAGGCCCGGCTGGGCCACGGCGATGCCATGCATGTCACGGACATTGATCCGGCCCGCCCCGGCAAGGAGATCTTCACGGTGCACGAAGGCGGCACCTACGCCCCGTACGGCTATGCCATGCGCGACGCCGCCACCGGCGAGGTACTGTTCGGCGCCTATTCGGGGAAGGACACCGGCCGCGGCATGATCGGCGACGTGGATCCTGCAGTGCCCGGCATCGAAAACTGGGCCATTGGCATGCAGTCGGCCGACGGAGACAAGCTCTCCGCGACCTCGCCGGGCACCAACATGAGCATCAGATGGGCTGCCGACATGACAACCCAGATCATCAACGGCTCCGGCGACCAGACCCCCTCCATTGACGACTGGAAGCGCGGCAGGCTGCTCACCGCCACGGACACCCGGACCAACAACGGCACCAAAGGCACACCGAGCCTCGTTGCAGACGTAGTGGGTGACTGGCGCGAGGAAATGCTGGTCCGGACGGCCGACAGCTCGGCGCTCCGCATGTACCTGAGCACCGAAGTGACCAACCACAAGCTCTACACACTCATGCACGACCCGCAGTACCGCGCTGAAGTTGCCCGGCAGAACACCACGTACAACCAGCCGTCCTACACGGACTTCTACTTCGCTTCGGACATGCACTTCGGTGATGTGCCGCTGCGCGCGGCTTGGCTCCCGGGCAGCGTGAAGGCCCTTCAGCAGGCTTTGGAGGACCTGGTTGAGTCCGGCGACGTCGCCGGCCAGGTCGCGAAGCAGCTGGCAGCGAGTGTGCAGCAGGCGGCAAAGGCAGTGGACGACGGCGCTGCCTCCCAGGCGGCACAGGCCATCCAGCGCTTCGTGAAGTTCCTGGACCAGCAAAAGAAGCCGGATCAGGTATCCGACGTAGCGCGAACAGTACTCGACCACCAGGCCGGAAATATTCTACGGGCGTTCGAAGGCTAGGAAGGCGAAAGCACGGCAGACTGTTGAAATGACTCTCTCACCGCTCATCACGCTCAATGACGGCCACGGCATCCCGCAGCTGGGGCTCGGCACCTGGCCGCTGGACGACGAACAGGTGACTGCCGCCGTCGTACATGCCCTGGAAGCCGGATACCGGCACATCGATACGGCAGTGAAGTACGGCAATGAGAAAGGTGTTGGGAACGGCATCCGCGCCAGCGGGGTGGACCGGGGCAAAATCTTCGTCACCACCAAGCTGGACGGCCAGTTTCAGGGCCAGGACCGCGCGGTGGCGGGGTTGGAGGGGTCGCTGACACGCATGGGGCTGGACTACGTGGACCTGCTGCTGATCCACTGGCCGCTCCCTGCGCGTGATGATTTCGTCTCGACGTGGAAGACGTTTGAGCGGCTGCAGGCGGACGGCAAAGTCCGGTCCATCGGCGTCTCCAACTTCAAGCCGGCCCACCTTGAGCGGCTGCTGGCCGAAACCGGCGTGGTGCCGGCCGTGAACCAGATCCAGCTGAGCCCGGCGATCACCCGCGTGGCCGACCGCGAGTTCAATGCCCGGCACGGAATCGTCACCGAATCGTACAGTCCGCTGGGCGGCTCCGGAGCCAGCCTGCTGGGCGCTCCCCTCCTTGCCCAACTCGGTGAAAAGTACGACAAAACGCCGGCCCAGATGGTGCTGCGCTGGCATATTCAACAAGGACTTGTGGTCATTCCAAAATCAGGCGATCCCGAGCGGATGCGGGAGAATCTGGACATCTTCGATTTCTCCCTGGATCGGCAGGATCTCGCGGAACTTGCCATCCTGGACGAGGGGCCCGGCGCCGGCAACGATTCAGACACAACAGGGCACTGAGCGGGCCCGAACAGGCTTTCCATGGGGATTCGGAGTGGCGAAAATAAACTAAGCATGATTAGTATTAGGGCAGAGGGATTGAAGCGTACCCGGGATCCGGGGACCTCCCTGATGTAGGAAGAAGGAACGACAAAATGGGTTTCTTTGCATTTCTGATTCTTGGCCTTATTGCCGGCGCGATCGCTAAGGCGATCCTTCCGGGCAAGCAGGGTGGCGGATGGATCATCACCCTCATTCTGGGCGTTGTCGGGGCATTCCTCGGCGGCTGGCTCGGCGGACTGCTTTTCAATGCGCCGCTGCAGGAGTTCTTCTCGCTGCAGACCTGGCTGCTCGCGATCGCCGGCTCGATCATCGTGCTGCTGGTTTACAGCATGGTCACCAAGCGGAGCGTTCGCAGCTAGCGTCGTCACCGGCATGAATACCGGCCCCGGGACCAACATCCCGGGGCCGGTTTTCTTTCCCCCGGCCAAGCGGATCGGGGACTGACACCTTCTCAACGAGCAGGAGTTCACTATGAAATCAAAACTACTTCTAGGTATTGGCATCGCGGCAGGCTACGTCCTGGGATCGCGGTCCGGCCGGGCAGCGTACGACAAGCTCAAGGCCAGGGCGGCGAGCATCTGGGACAGTAAGCCGGTCCAGGACAAGGTCAGTGCCGCCACTGAGGCCATCAAGGAGAAGGCTCCCGAGGTGGCGGACCAGCTCGGTGAGGCCGCGCGCCGGGCGGGCACCGTCATCGGCTCGGCCGTCCACCACGACGCCGCGTCCGGTGCCAGCAAATCCAAAACGTCCGACGCCGGCGCCTCGGTGGGTGCCTACGGCACCGCGGCGGCTGGCAGCGCTGCGGCCGGCAGTACTGCGGTGGGCGATCACGTTCCCGCCCACAGCACGCACCCGGAAACGGTGAACCTGGGGACACCGGACGTTGAGTCAGACCCCGCGTTCAATGACAACCAGGGCCAGGACTGGTCTGGTGAAGGCGGCGCCACTGCTGCCGGCGCAGCCACGAACGTTGACCCCCGACGGGAATGATCGGGGATCGTTGTCGGGACGTTACGCGGGATTCGCCGTGTGACACGGAAGCCACGTTGAAATTGTGCTAAAAATGGTCGTTGCTGGCCGCCGCGCTCCTTGGGGGACGCGGCGGCCAGCCACGTCTCAGGTCATGGCCAGATGCCGTCTCAGGTGACCAGCTCGGCAGCACCGAACGACACGCTGAACTGAACGCACCACAGGTCAACTGACGGGTATTTCGGCAGGTCAACGTCGGCGGGAATCCGGTAAACCTGATTGCCCTGATTTCCTTTGATCAGGCCGAGGTCGTAGTAATCTGCGGAGCCAGCGGTGAACCAGCCGGCCGTCCCTTCCACCACGTGAGCGGCACTTAGCCAGACGTGCACATCCGGACCATTGGACGTATCCAGGTTTTCGAGCGTCAGCAGCCTGGCGCCGTCAGGCTGCTGTACGATCCGGACAGTTCCCGTGGTGGCGTGTTCATGGCTGATCAGCGTACCCACAGCAAGCTGCACCGGGCCTGCAGGCATGGGTGCCGGAGTCGGCGCCAGGGGTGTAGGCGGAGTCGGTTGTGCTTGCGCTGGACTGCTGGCCACGATGGGGAGCTGTTCATCCACTCTCACGTCCACAAAGAGAAGCCAGGGCTTGAACAGCACAAGTCCAATCACCAGACCCACCGCTGCAACGGCCGCCGCAGCGATCATCCAGGTCCGGCGTCGGTTTGGACTGTGCTTTCGGCTCATGGACTTTCCGCTCATGGAATCATCGTCCGCGTATCCGGCGACTGGCGCAACGGATCAGCCGTAGCCGGAATTTGTGGCTTTTTGGAGCTCAACCGCAGGACTGGCTTAAATGTCACACCCCCACGGCAGAGTATTCCCATGGAAGCTTTCGGGGATCAGCTCGCAGAGGCTGGCGGCACCGCCGTGCTGACGGCCGACGCCGGACTGGCTCCGGTGATCGCCTCGGTGAACGCTGCCGCCGCTTCTGCTCCCGGGACGCTGGCGATGGCCAGCTACGTCGAAGCCGCCGACTTCGCCGGACTGGTTGAGGAGCTCTCCCGGACCGTGGACTACCTCCAGATCCTCGCCGCGGGCGCGGTGGACCGCACCCGCACGCAGGCCATCACCGCCGCCGCAACCACACGCACCACCCGGGACTGGGTCACCGGGTGGGATAACGGCATTGAAACCCTGAACGAAACCGACGCCGCCTGGCCCGCCGGTACCACCGCCGGAACCCCAGAGACCGCCACCGGGAGCACCCGGAATGTGCCACGTTTCCCGGCCGATGACGGCTGCAAAAACACCGCCGAATTCCTGCGCCTCCGGCTCCGGATCGGGCGCAGCGAAGCCCACCGCCGCATCCACCTCGCCCACACCATCCTGCCCGCCACCACCCTCACCGGAGACCCCGCACGCCCATTGAAGGAACACCTCGCCGCAGCCCCCACCCCGACCTCCACTACCGGCAGCCCGGCAGAGACCAGCGCCGACGACGACGATGTAACCCCGTTTCAGGCCGTGACAGGGTCAGGGCCCGTGGTCTCCTCCCGCGCCGGGACCATCATCAGCGCCACCCTGGACCGCCTCAAACACCACACCACCCCGGAAAACCTGGACCGGATCGAACACGACCTCACCCACACCGCCGCCACCGCGGACCCCGACTTCCTCGCCCGCGTCGCCCGCCGCTGGGCCGACACCCTCGACGCCGACGGCACCGAACCCACCGAAGAAGCACTCCGCCACACCCAAGGCGCGTTCATCCGCAAACCCCGCCACGGCCTCCACCACCTCGAAATCTTCGCCACCACCGACCAATACGAACACTTCGCCACCGTCATGAACGCCGCCACCAACCCCCGCACCACCACAGCCACAGTGACCGGCACGGGGACCGGCGCAGCCACGGGTACAGAAGCCGGGTCCGAGACCGGCACTCCCGACACCGGGCAGGGCAACAACGTCTGGCAGGACAACGACCTCGACCTGGACCGACGCACCCGCTCCCAGAAACAACTCGACGGCATCATCGGCGCCCTCAAAGCCGCCCTCAGCACCAACCAACTCCCCACCACCGGCGGGAACCGCCCCCAAATCCTCGCCACCATCAACTACCAAGACCTCCTCCCCCACCCAGCCACAGCCACCGGCACTGGCACTGGCACTGGCACTGGCACTGGCACTGGCACTGGCGACAGATTGGCGGCAGGAACAGGCGCAGACAACAACAGCGGTAATGGGATTAGCACGGGAACGGGCACGGGCAGCTTCACGTTCACCGGGTCCGTCGCAGCCACTACCCTCCGCAAACTCGCCTGCGACGCCGACATCATCCCCGTCCTCCTCGGCACCGGCGGCGAAATCCTGGACCAAGGCCGCAAAACCCGGCTCTTCACCCCCGCCCAACGCCTCGCCCTCACCGCCCGCGACCAAGGCTGCACCTTCCCCAACTGCACCATCCCAGCCCCCTGGTGCGAAGCCCACCAGATCACCTACTGGTCACAACAAGGCCCCACCAACGTCAGCAACGGAGCCCTCCTCTGCTCCCATCACCACCACCTCATCCACCAAGAACAATGGACCATCCACACCCGCAACGGCGTCCCCTGGTTCACACCCCCACGCCACATCGACTCCACCCAAAAACCCCAACAAAACCACTACTTCAAACCACCACCCCCACCACCCAAACGCGAATAAACGCTGCAGCAACGCGAATAGACACTGCCACAGCGCGATAAGGCAGCCACAACGCGAATGGGCAGCCGCCCCCGCAGGAAGAGGTACCTGCCGGCGCCCGCGTTACTAGGGCCGGGCGCGTCCGACTACAACGGTGCCGTCCAGCTCTTCCGAGCGGACAGTCCTCACCGCGAAGCCCGCACTCGCCAGGATCGATGACGTTCCTGCGGCCTGCCGCTGGCTGGTTTCGATGATGAGATGCCCGCCCGGCCGCAGCCATTCGCTGGCCTCCGCAGCGACGCGGCGGTGGAACTCGAGTCCGTCAGTGCCGCCGTCGAGCGACCACAACGGTTCGTGCTCGCGTGCCTCGTGCGGCATGGAATCGATAGCACCGGTGGGGACATAGGGGGCGTTGACAACCATTACACTGATCCGCCCTCTGACGGCGGGCGGCAGCGCCTCAAACAGGTCGCCCTGGTGGACCTCACCACCCACACGGCCAATGTTCCGGCGGGCGCAGGCCACCGCAGCCGGGTCAATGTCCGCCGCATGGAGCTCCAGCCCCGGAATCCGGAAGGCGATGGCGGCCCCCACCGCACCGGACCCGCAACACAGGTCCACAACGACGGGCTCCGAATCCTCCCGGTGCTCCCGCTTCGGGTCCGCCGAGAGCAGGGCTGCGGCCTCATTCACCAAGAGCCCAGTGCGGCGGCGCGGAACAAAAACCCCAGCATCGAGCTCAATCCGGAGTCCGCAGAACTCGGCCCAGCCCAGGATGTGCTCCAGCGGGTACCCGGCAACGCGCTGCTCCACCGCCGCAGCGATTTCGGCCGGGCCGGACACCGCGGCGAGGAGGAGCCGGGCTTCCTCCTCCGCAAAGACGCACCCGGCCGAGCGCAGCCGCTCAGCGATCCCCAAAAGGGACTCAACATGAAATTCAGTGGCTGACATGCGTACACCTTCCGCGAACTGATGGGCGCCGAGCACCGTCGCCCGCCTCTGAATGTACGCGAAGATAGCCTCTGCCGGCCCAACCCAAAAGACTGGATTTATTCAGTGCAAGCGCTTACAGTGTGCCGTGGTTCACCTGGCGATCATCCCTGATCGCCAGCGCGAACCCCACCCCCCGACCGCCAACTGACGCCGCCCCACTCGCATCCCCACAGCAGCCTGAACAGCATCGCCACTACCAGGAAGGTCTCCTGACGTGAAAACACGCACCCGCAGAAGCTCAATCCAACGCCTCAACTATCCGATAACGCCATGGCTGGGACTGCTCGCCGCAGCCGTAGTTGCTTCCACTTCCGTCCTCCCGGCGCACGCGGCGCCGGGCCCGCAAGACCCAGGGTCGTCGTCGGCCCTTCACTCCCTCCGAGCCCCGGTGACGGACGAGAATTTCTACTTTGTGATGGCTGACCGCTTCAGCAACGGTGACACAACCAATGACGACGGCGGCCTGGGCAGCGACCCCATGGTGTCCGGCTTCAACCCGACGAAAAAGGGCTTCTACAACGGCGGCGACCTGGCCGGGCTGCTCGACAAGATCGACTACATCCAGGGCCTGGGCACCACGTCCATCTGGCTCACCCCCAGCTTCAAGAACAAGGCGGTACAGCCCGAGGACAATTCGGCCGGCTATCACGGCTACTGGATCACCGACTTCACCCAGATCGACCCCCATCTAGGAACCAACGACGAGTTGAAGGCCCTCATCGACGAAGCCCACTCGCGCGGCATGAAGGTGTACTTCGACATCATCACCAACCACACCGCGGACGTGATCGGCTACGAACAGGGCGCCCGCAAGAGCTACGTCTCCAAGGACGAGGTTCCGTACAAGACCGCGGCCGGTAAGGCCTTCGACGACCGCGACTTAGCAGGCTCCGACGACTTCCCGGAGCTTGATGCCAAGACGTCCTTCCCCTACGTCCCCGTTCTGGATAAAGCCGAGGAGAACCTGAAGGTCCCCGCCTGGCTGAACGATCCCACGCTGTACCACAACCGCGGCGACACCACCTTTGTAGGCGAGGACTCCTACTACGGCGACTTCTTCGGCCTCGATGACCTCTTCACCGAGAACCCCAAAGTGGTGGACGGCATGGCGGAGATCTACAAGACCTGGATCGGCGATTTCGGCGTGGACGGCTTCCGGATCGACACCATGAAGCACGTCAACAACGAGTTCTGGCAGGAATTCGGCCCGGAGGTGCTCAGCTACGCCAAGGCCCAGGGCAAGGACGAGTTCTTTATGTTCGGCGAAGTCTTCGACACGACCAAGTCCTTCACCTCCCAGTTCACCACCCGCAACCAGATGCAGGCCGTGCTGGACTTCCCGTTCCAGGAGGCCGCCCGGAACTTCGCGTCCAAGAGCCAGGACACCCGCTCGCTGGAAACATTCTTCGCCGGCGACGACTGGTACACCGACGCCGATTCCAACGTCTACCAACTGCCAACCTTCCTGGGCAACCACGACATGGGCCGCATCGGCAGCTTCATCGCCGCCGACAACCCGGGCTCAGCCGACACGGAGCAGGTGGCCCGCGACCAACTGGCCCACGAGCTGATGTATTTTTCCCGCGGCAACCCGGTGATCTATTACGGCGACGAGCAAGGCTTCACCGGCCCCGGCGGCGACCAGGACGCCCGGCAGACGCTCTTCGCCAGCCAGGTGCCGGAGTACCTCGACGACGACCTGCTGGGCACCGACGCCACGCACGCCACCGACAACTTCAACGCCGGCCACCTTCTGTATTCCAAGATCAGTGAGCTCGCGGCGTTGACCAAGGACCACCCGGCCCTGCGCGACGGCGCCCACCAGCACCGCTATGCCTCCGAAGGGCCCGGCATCTACGCCTTCTCCCGCACCGACGCGGAGGACCAGCGTGAGTATGTCGTCGCCCTGAACAACAGCGAACAGCCGCAGACGGCGGACGTGCCCACCTACATCGGCAAGCGCAGCTACACCCGGATTTATGGCGACGCCGCCGAGGAGTCCAAAACCTCCGCGGACGGGAAGCTGACGGTCACCGTACCGCCGCTGTCCGCTGTGGTCTACCAGTCATCGGGCCGCATTCCGCACTCCAAGGCGGCTCCCGCCGTCGCACTTCAGGAACCTGCCGCGGCACCGGCGGATAACGGCCGGATCAACGTGACGGCCGACGTCGGCGGTGCTTCGTTCTACGAGGTCACCTTTGAGGCCAGGACGGCGGGCGGTGGCTGGGCGCCGATCGGCACCGACGACACCGCGCCGTACCAGGTGTTCCACGATGTTGCTGCCCTGGAAGCAGGCACCGCCGTCGAATACCGCGCCACAGTGCTGGACAACGGGGGCCACCGGGCCACCAGCCAGCCCCGGGCAGCCTCAGTTCCGGCGCCGGTCCTCACGATCCAGAAGCCCCTGGAAGGAAGCAGCGTGGAGGGGGCCGTTGAGCTCAGCGCTACGGCCGATCCGGAAAAGTCCAACCACGTGGTGTCCTTCGCGCGCAACGTGGCCGGCGGCGAGTGGACGGCCGTAGGCTCCGATGACTCCTCACCGGTGTACTCGGTCACCGATGACCTGGCGGCACTCGAACTCGCGGACGGCACCCAGGTGCGCTACCGCGCGGTCATGAGCGGCCCCGGCTTCAGCGTGGTCAGCGAGCCGCGGACGGTAACGGTGGGCGAGGCTCCGCAGCCGGATTCGGTGACCGTGGCGGGGTCGCTGAACTCCGAGTTGGGCTGCCCTGCCGATTGGGGCCCGGCCTGCCCAGCCGCGTTCATGATCCTGGACCCGGCGGACAACATCTGGCGGCTCTCAGCAGACCTGCCAGCCGGGACGTACGAGTACAAGGCCGCGCTCAACGGCAGCTGGGACGTGAACTATGGCGCCGGCGGAGTCCTTGACGGCAGCAACATCGTGTTGGACCATCCTGGCGGGGCCGTCACATTTCGCTACGACAACAGCACACACGTCCTCAGCGCCGGGTACGCCTCCCAACAGCCGGGCGCTGTCGCCATCGCGGGGAGCCTGGACAACGAACTCGGGTGCGGCGCGGACTGGGAACCCACCTGCGACCAGGCCCAGCTGACGCTGGACCCGGCAACGCTGGTGTGGAAGCTGTCCGTGCCGGACCTGCCGGCCGGGACGTATGAGTTCAAGGCGGCGCTGAACCGCAATTGGGACATGAATTACGGGGCTGACGGGGTGCCCAACGGGGCCAACATCTCCTACACGCACGACGGCGGCGCGGTCACCTTCCGGTACGACCACGCCACCCACCTCCTCACGGCGGGATAGCCGCGGCTGGCTAGGGCTTGTCGCGGGTCTGGGTGCGTACCGTTTGCCCCAGGCCCGTGACGAACCGCCGGATGGCGAGCTCGGCAGTGAGCGGCTCCCCGAAGAACTGCCGCTGAAGAGTGGTGTCCGCGACGTACCGGCCGGTCTGGAACCACGCGATCATGGCAGCGAGGTCCTTGGCCATGGGGTTGACCGGCGCCAGCACGGTCCCCGCAGCCCGGACAACCCCGGCGGGGACGGACCGGACACGAAGGGGCCAGCCGGTGAGCCGGCCCGCAATGTCCGCGACGTCCTGCATGGCCACTGGCCGGTCCCAGCCGATGTCGATGCGCCGGCCCTCCAGATCCGGAAGGTCAACCGCCTCCGCAAGATAGCCGGCGAGGTCGGAGGTGAGCACGAATGTCAGCGGGATCCGCGGCGATCCGATCCAGCTGAGCCGCCCTTTGCTGAACGGGTCGCCGCCGAACCGGGTGACCTGGTCCAGGAACGCGCCCGGCCGAAGCGCCACAAACGGGACACCGAGTTCCTCCAGCTTGTCTTCGGTCAGCTTCTTATGCCAGAAGTGCGGAACCTTCGGGGTCTGGTCGCACGTGAGGATGCTGGTGAGGACAAACCGCCGGATGCCCGAGCGGCTGGCTGCCTCCACGAGGTTGGTGTTGCCCACCGTGTCGGTTCTCGGAGTGTCCCCCTTGCGGTGCCTGGTATAGCCCGCTGCCGAGGTGATCACGGCGTCGACGCCCTCCATCGCCCGCAGCAACGACCAGGGATCCATCATGTCGCCTCGCGCGATCTCCACCCCGGCAGCCTCGAGCACGGAGGCTTCCGAGCCGGGCCGCACCAGCGCCCGCACCCGCTTACCGCGCTTGAGCAGCTCCGTGGCAACCTGGCTGCCCAGCATGCCGGTGCCTCCCACTACGAGGACTGGCCCGTCGGTCATTGCGAATCCCCCAGCGCCTCCGAGACGGCACCCAGCAAGGCGTTGAACCGCGTGTTTCCGGGAAGGTCGTCGATAAACACCGGCTTACCGTCCGGACCGCCGAGCGGGACCTGCCAGTTCGGGTACAGCGCCTCGGTGGTACCGGGCTGGTTCTGCACGCGCCGCTCCCCCACGGCATCCACCAGCGCCACCCCGAGAAGGACCGACGGCGTCTGGGCCAGCAGGCGGTGCAGCGCCTCGATGGTGCGTTCCTCGCTGCCGGTGCTGCCGTAGCCACCGTCAGCGGAGACGCCACCGTCAGGCAGCAGGCCGCGTTCCCGCAGCAGCCCCATCATCTTTTCGAGCGTGGCCGCGTGGTCCGCCCGTTCTTCCGCCTCGGAGCGTTCCAGAAGGCCCAATCTGCTGCGAAGGGCCACGTGGTCACCCGCCAGGTAGCCGGCGGTGGGCGGCAGGTCGTGGGTGTTGACGCTGGCGAGGGCCTGCGTGCGGTACCGCTCCGGCGGCAGGGGTGAATCGCCGTCGTTCTCGAACCAGAGGATGGAGGTGCCCAGGATGCCGCGGGCAGCGAGGTAGTCGCGCACCCACGGCTCGAAGGTTCCCAGGTCCTCGCCGATCACCACGGCGCCGGCACGCTGGGCCTCCAGTGCCAGGATACCGATCAGCGCTTCGTGGTCGTACGTGACATAGGCGCCGTCGCGCGGGGAGTTGCCGGCCGGCACCCACCAGAGGCGGAACAGGCCCAGCACGTGGTCCACCCGGATGCCGCCGGCATGCCGGAGCACGGTGGAGAGCATGTTGCGGAACGGCGCGTAGCCTGCCTCCGCCAGGCGGGCTGGATGCCACGGCGGCTGATTCCAGTCCTGACCGAGCTGGTTGTACATGTCCGGCGGCGCCCCCACGCTGATCCCGGGCGCCAGGACACCGCGGAGGGTCCATGCGTCGGCGCTGCTGAGGTCCACGCCCACGGCAAGATCGTGCACCACGCCCAGCCGCATCCCCGCCCGGCGCGCAGCCTGCTGCGCGTTCTCAAGCTGCTCGTCACAGATCCACTGCAGCCAGCGGTGGAACCCGATCCTGTCGGCAAGCTTCCCGCGCAGTGACTCCGCCTCAGGGGAACCCAGCGCGCAGTCCGGGTCCGTCCAGACCGGATGGTCCGGTGCCAGGTCTTCCCGGATGGCGGACCACAGGGCGAAATCATCCAGCCCGGCGCCGGAGATCCGGCAGAATTCGTCGAACGCTGCTTGCCGCGCCGGCGAGCGCCGGGCGTGATAGAGAAGTTCCAGGGCCTGGAGCTTGGCAGCGTATACGGCATTCCGGTCCAGCCGTTCGCCGTCCTTGTTCAGGGCCTGGACCTGCTCCTGCAAGCTGTCCACCGCCGCGCGCTTACGCGGCTTCAGGTAGGCGATTTCGGGGATGGCCTCCACACGGATGTACAGCGGGTTGAAGAAGCGCCGCGTGGACGGCGAGTAGGGCGAGGGCTGGACCGGCGGCACGGGTTCCGCGGCGTGCAGCGGGTTGACCAGCACATAGTCCGCACCACGGGCGCCGCTGAGCGTGGCCAGGTCCGCGAGGTCGGCGAAGTCGCCGATCCCCCAGGACCGTTTGGACCGCACGGAGTAGAGCTGCGTGGCGAGACCCCATCCCCGACGCTCCACCAAGGAATCGGCGGTGGTGAGCCGCGCCGGAACCACCACCAGCGCGCCCTCGGCTGTGACGCCGTCGGACTCTGCCTGCAGCGCGTGCCAGCCCAGCGGCAACCCCGCCGGCACGGCGAAGGTGGCTCGGCCGGTGGCCACGCCGTCAACGTCCTGGGGCGGCACCCAGACGTCCTGCTGGACAGCTTCCACGGGCTCGCCCGTACCGGCCTCGAGCACAACTGTCAGACGCGCTGTCGAACCGTCCCGGACGTGGACGGGAACCAGTGCGGTTTGGCCCTGCTGGACCACGACGGCGGGCGGCAGCATCCGCCGCCACGGCGCCACTTCCGCCTCGGCCAGGGCAGCCTCGATCAGCTGGTTCGTGTGGGCCGGGACGCCCAGCGCCGCCAGGACCTTGGTCAGGGTCTCCGGGGCCACGCTGTGCGGCAGCCCGTCCCAGCCGTGGAACGAGGTGCCCACGCCGTGAACGTCGGCGAGGCGCTGGAGCAGGTGCCGGTCCACGGGCCCATGACCGGCGGCATCACCATCGCCCGGTGAAACCGGCGTGCCGAAAATGGGAGCGTGCTGCTGGTCTGGAGCCTTCATGGATGTCCGCCTCGTCTGGTGTGATGGGCCCGAACTTACATTGCTGCTTTGCACGCCGGAGCTTCGCTGCGCCCGGACACACTTTGCCTCCGATTATTGCAGGGCCGCCCCGGACTGCTCCAACGCCGCTTCGAACCGTTGACTTGTCTTGTGGACATCCCCTACCGTTCCTGTCACTGACAACGTTGTCTAGCCACTAGGCACGCGCGATGAAGGGCAACCCCTATCCATGCAGATCAACAAATCCCGAACGCTCCTTACGTGTTCGGCACTCACCCTGGCTGGCCTCAGCCTCACGGCAACGCTCGCCGGTTCGGCCCCGGCCTGGGGCACGGCAGCACCGGCAACCACGCCAGCCTCACGAAACGTTTCCGACGCTGACGCCGGCTCCGGAACGCCCCTCGGCGGGGAACAGTACCGGCCTGCCTTCCACTACACGCCAAAACAGAACTGGATGAACGACCCCAACGGGATGGTCTTCCACAAGGGCGTCTACCACCTGTATTACCAGCACAACCCGTCGGGAAACACGTGGGGCAACATGTCCTGGGGGCATGCCACGTCCAAGGACCTGACGCACTGGACGGAGCAGCCGGTGGCCATCGCCACCGATGACCAGCAGGACATCTTCTCCGGCAGCGTTGTGGTGGACAAGGACAACACCACAGGGTTCGGAACCGCGGAGAACCCGCCGCTGGTCGCCGTCTACACCAGCGCGTACAAGCCGGGCTCACCCCACCAGGGCCTGCAGGCACAATCGCTCGCCTACAGCCTGGATGACGGCCAGACCTGGACCAAGTACGACGCCAACCCGGTGCTGAACCGCAACTCGGCAAACTTCCGCGATCCCAAGGTCTTCTGGTACAGCACCCCCGATGGCGGCGGCTACTGGGTGATGGCCGCCGTCGAGGCCACAGACCACAAGGTCCTGCTGTACAAATCCGGAAATCTCAAGGACTGGACGCTCCTGAGCGAGTTCGGGCCGGCCAACGCCACCGGCGGGCTCTGGGAATGCCCGGACCTCTTCCCGCTGGCTGTTGACGGCGACCCCGCCAACATCAAATGGGTCATGGTGGTCAACATCAACCCCGGCGGAGTCGCGGGCGGATCGGCCGGTCAGTACTTTGTTGGCGACTTCGACGGCACCACCTTCACCTCCGAAACCACCAAAGGCAGCGATACCCTGCCTGCCGGGACACCGCTCGCCGGTTTCAACACCGGCACCTACGACGGCTGGACCGTGGCCAACGAGCCAGGAAACTGGAAGAACGGCCCGTTCGGAGATACGCCAGCCACCGGTTCGCTGCCGGGACAAAACACTGTGAGCGGCTTTGCCGGGGCAGGGCTGATCAACTCCTTCAACGACGGCGACTGGCCCGTGGGCACCGCGGAATCACCGCAGTTCACCGTCACCAGCGACTACCTGAACTTCCTGGTGGGCGGCGGCCAGCACCCCCGCGTCTCCGACAAGCTGGACAACACCCCGCCGGCCGGCGACCTCCTGTTCAACGGCTTCGAGGTTCCGGACGGAACATCAATGGCCGACGCCGGCTGGACCGGTACCGCCGACCTGGCACCTTCGTTCCAGCCCGCCACGTCCGGCGGTGACTTCTATATCGGCGCCAAGCGGATCAACACATTTGATACCGGCGGCGCACCGGGCGACGACAGGCAGGGAACGATGACGTCGCCGTCGTTCACGCTCTCCCGGGACTTCATGAGCATGCTGGTGGGCGGCGGACACCGGGCCGCGGGCTCGGGCCAGCAGCTGGACGTGCAGCTGCTGGTGGGCGGCAACGTAGTCCGCACCCTGGCCGGGGACGATGCCGGCGCCCTGAACTGGAAGGGCTGGGACGTTTCCGAGTTCGCCGGACAGGAAGCCCAACTGCGCATCGTGGACCAGGCCACCGGCGGCTGGGGCCACCTGACACTGGACCACGTGATGCTCACCGACCAGGCCGCGGTGCCGCGGTCCGACGAGACCACCGTGAACCTGGTGGTGGACGGCCAGGTGGTCCGGACCGCCACCGGCGCTAACAGCGAGGTCCTGGACTGGGCCTCCTGGAACGTTGCCGAATTCAAGGGACGGGAGGCCAGCATCAGGGTGGTGGACAACAACCGTTTCGGCTGGGGCCACATCCTGGCCGATGAGTTCGTGGCGTCGGAGCAGGCGGCCACACCGCGGATCCAGACCTACGACTGGCTGGACTACGGCCGGGATTACTATGCCTCCGTTTCGTTCGCCAACATGCCCCAGGACAAACGCGTGATGCTGGGCTGGATGAACAACTGGGACTACGCGCAGGCCATCCCCACTTCGCCGTGGCGCAGCGCCATGTCACTGCCCCGGGAAGTAGCGCTGACGCAGACTCCGGCCGGACCGCGCCTCACCCAGAGGGCTGTCAAGCAGGTGGATGACCTGGCTGCGAAGCCGAGCTACGCCGAGAAGCGCGCCCGGGACATTGCCCCGGGGACCACTGCGCTGCCCGCGGCAGCCTGGGGCCAGGTCCAGCGGATCGACGTCACGCTCGCGCCGGGCACAGCTTCACGGGCCGGAATCACCGTACTGGGGATCGGCAACACCGCCACCGAGATCGGCTACGACCGGACCACCGGCGAGGTGTACGTGGACCGGGAGAATTCGGGAGACACCGGCTTCCATCCGCTGTTCACCTCCGTGGACTCTGCGCCCGTCACCCTGGATGCAGACGGCACAGTCACCCTGCGGGTGTATGTCGACAGGTCTTCCGTGGAGGTCTTCACCCAAGGCGGGCAGCGGACCATCACGGACCAAGTGTTCCCCGAAGCGGGAGCTAACCAGGTGGCGCTCTTTGCCGACGGCGGCACGGCGCAGCTGAAGGCAATCACCGTGACTCCGCTGGCGCAGTCGATGTTCAGCACGTTGACCAACCCGGTCAAGGAGCGCCAGAAGTAGGCTGAACCGTCCCGGGCTTGTCCGCAGAACCCTGCCTTCAAGGTTAGGAATCGCGGACAAGCCCGGGACTGGCGTTTCCGGCGCGGACGGTCAGTGAAGCGCGTGACCTGTATCCCGGCTGGTCAGTGAACTGGCTGCAGCCAGGTCAGCACCGAACCGTCCTCTTCGATAAGGTCCGCGAGCTCGCCGTTGAACCGAGCGCCGTAGTCCGCGCTGATGTGCTCCTGGAAAGCGGCGTCGTCCTCGTAGACCTCGAAAACGAAGTACTCACGGGGATTCGCTTCCCGGGTGTAGGGCAGGAACAGCTGGTTCCCGGGTTCCTGTCTTACTTCGTTGGTCAACTGGCGCATCATCTCCGCCACCCGGTCTTCGCTGCCGGGCTTGACGGTGAATTCGGCGTAAAGCGTTTTGGTCATGATTGTCCCCTCGGGATTGCCTGGATCTGCTGGTGGTTGGGTTTGCTGAGCGATGAGTCGGCCGTGGATTGCAGCGGGATCGGATTGGATCTGTTGTGTTCAGCCAGCGGGCGGCGGGAGCTCTCCGGAGCCGCGCTGGATGAGCTCGGACGGAACAACGTATGTCTGCGGTGCGCTGCTATCGCCGTCGATCCGGGCGAGCAGACGTTCCGCGGCGAGCTTCCCAATCCGCTCCGGGTGCTGGGCGATGACCGTGATGCCCGGCTCCATCATGTCCGCCAAGGTGAAGTCGTCAAAGCCCACCAGAGCCACGCGGCGGCTGGCACCAAGTTCCTTCAGTGCGCGCATAACGCCGAACGTGATGAGGTTCTGGCTGGAGAAGATCGCCGTCGGAGGATGCTCGGCCGTGAGGATCTCCAGTGCGGCCAGCCGGGCAGACTCCTCGTCGTGAAGCCCCTCCCGGACCGGCACAGCGGCCGTCGCCTGTCCCGCCCGGCCCAGTTCCTCAATGAAGCCGCGACGCCGTTCCCGGGCGGTCTGAATATCCGGCCGGTCGCCCAGGTAGGCAAGCTTTGTGTGGCCGTGGGCCATGAGGTGGGCAGCTGCGCGCGCAGCGCCGACGGCGTTGTCCGTCACCACGGCGTCGGCCTCGATGCCCACGGGCTCGCGGTCAATGAAGACCATGGGCAGGTCCCGGGAATGTTCCGGGATGGCGTACGCCTGGCTCCGGGCGATGGGGGTCAGGACCAGGCCATCCACGCGCCGGCCGAGGAACGCGGACACGAGCGCCTTTTCCCGCTCGGGGTCATCGTCCAGGCTGGCGGCGAACACGGCAATCCCGCGGGCCGCCAGGGTGTCTTCCATTGCCCGGTGGATCTCGCTGCTGAACGGGTTGGCCACGCTGGGCAGGAGCAGCCCGATGGACAGTGTCTGGCGGCCTGTGCGTCGGAGGCTGCCCGCCGCCATGTCCAGCTGATAGTTGAGCTGCTGCGACGCCGCAAGCACCCTTTGCCGGGTGGCCTCGGAGACGCCCGGTTCGTCGTTCATCACCCTGGAGACGGTCTTAATGCCCACCCCGGCCAGCGCGGCAACATGTCGCATGGTGGGCCGGTTCGTGGCGGAGTCCGCCTGGTAACGATTCGACATCGTTGTCATTAACTCGCCCTTCATCATCGAATTTCACTTGACTCTACCTTGTGACGTTGATTACATGTGTTTTGACATCGTTGTCAGGCACGGGAAAGTGCCACGAACACAGGAGATTCAATGTTGAGTTCCAAAGCCACACCCACGCTTTCGCACCGCCTGCTGGCCATCGGCGCAGTCCTGACCCTCGGTACGCTCAGCCTCACCGCCTGCGGTGGCGGCACCTCCGCCGGCGCTGGAACCGCCACCGACGAGAAGGTGGGCGTCTCCCTGATCGTCAAGACCACCACCAACCCCTTCTTCATTGCGATGCAGGAAGGCGCCAAGAAGGCCGCAGAGGCCGACGGCGTTGACCTGAAGCTCGCCGCCGGCAAGGCCGACGGTGATGAGGACACGCAGATCCAGGCCATCGAGAACGCCATCTCCAAAGGCGACAAGGGAATCCTGATCACCCCGAACGGCCCGTCCGTCGTGGATGCCCTGAAGAAGGCCAAGGACGCCGGGCTCTTTGTGATCGCCCTTGATACCCCGCCGGACCCGGCCGATGCCGCGGACATCACCTTCGCCACGGACAACTTCGCCGCCGGGGAGCTGATCGGCAAATGGACCGCCGCGCAGCTGGGCGGCAAGAAGGCCACCATCGCCCTGCTTGACCTGTTCGACGACAAGGTTGTCTCCGTCGACTACAACCGCGACCAGGGCTTCCTCACGGGCCTGGGCATCGACACCGCGGACGCGAAGAAGAACGGGGACGAGGCCAAGACCGGCAAGTACACCGGCGGCAAGGGCGGCGACTACGAGATCGTCGGCAGCCAAGCCTCCCAGGGCGCCGAGGACGGCGGCCGTTCCGGCATGGAAAACCTGCTGTCCAAGAACCCGGACATCAACGTTGTCTACACCATCAACGAGCCCGCAGCAGCGGGCGCCTTCGAGGCCCTGAAGTCAGCAGGCAAGGAGAAGGACGTCCTGATCGTTTCGGTCGACGGCGGCTGCGCCGGCGTGGACAACGTCAAGTCCGGCGTCATCGGCGCCACCGCCCAGCAGTACCCGGTCAAGATGGCCGAAATGGGTGTCAAGGCCATCGTCGAACTGGCCAAGACCGGCAAGAAGCCGGCCAACTCCGCCGGACTGGACTTCTTCAACACCGGCGTTGAGCTGGTCACGGACAAGCCCGCCGACGGCGTCAAGAGCATCACCACTACCAAGGCCAGCGACATCTGCTGGGGCAAGTAAGGGCAGAACGATTACTTCAGGAGCAACCGTGACCCAGCAACAGACCGCCGGTCCGCCCGCCGCAGGCCAGGCCGACCTGGCGGAGGAATTCCTTGACCGCAGGACGCCGCTCAGCCGCATCCGCAACACCCTGCACAGATATCCTGCCCTCAGCCCGGCCATTGTGCTGATCGTCGCGGTGGTGGTGTTCGGGCTGCTCAATGACAGGTTCCTGCGGGTCGAAAACCTGTCGTTGATCACCCAGCAGGTGTCCGTCGTGGGCACCCTGGCTATTGCCCAGACACTGATTATCCTCACAGCAGGCATTGACCTGTCCGTGGGTGCAGTGATGATCCTTGCCTCCATGGTGGTGGCCCAACTGGCCGACTCTTACGGCCTGCCCGGGCCGCTGGCACTCGTCGCCGGCCTGGCGGTGGGCCTGGCCGCGGGCGCCCTGAACGGCTTCCTGGTCACCAGGTTCCGGCTGCCGCCGTTCATTGTGACCCTCGGAACCCTCAATATTTTCATTGCCCTGACGCTGCTGTATTCGGGCGGTTCCACGGTGCGCGGCTCAAGCATGCCGGGGCTGCTGACCTGGATGGGAAGCACATTCCCGGTGGGTCCCGTGCGCATTTCCACAGGCGTGGTCATGATGCTCCTGCTCTACGTCGCGGTGGCGTTCATCCTGGGCAAGACTGCCTGGGGACGCCACGTCTACGCCGTTGGCGATGACAAGGAAGCGGCCAGGCTGGCCGGCATCCCCGTCAACCGTGTCCTCATGAGTGTCTATCTGGCCGCAGGCGCTGTCCTGGCAGTGGGTGCGTGGATCCAAATCGGCCGGACCAACGCAGCCAGCCCCAACGCCGGGGTGGACCTGAACCTGGACTCCATCACCGCCGTCGTGATCGGTGGAACCAGCCTCTTCGGCGGGCGCGGTTCGGTGTGGGGCTCACTCCTGGGCGCGCTGATCGTGGGCGTGTTCCGCAACGGGCTGTCCCTCGCAGGCCTGGATGTGCTCTACCAGACCCTCGCCGTGGGCGTCCTTATCATCATTGCTGTGTCCGTGGACCAGTGGATCCGAAAGGTGAAATCATGACCGCCTCCCAGCTGGAGTCCACGGGCACGGAACTCCGCCAACCCATCCTGCAGGCCAGGAACCTCGTCAAGACTTTCGGCCGGGTGGTGGGGCTCGACGGCGTCAGCCTGGACCTCTATCCCGGCGAAGTCCTGGCGATCATCGGCGACAACGGGGCGGGCAAATCCACCCTGATCAAATGCCTCACAGGGGCAGAAGTCCCGGACTCCGGCGAGCTCTCTGTGTCAGGACAGCCGGTGCACTTCAAGCGACCGCAGGACGCCCGGGTCCACGGCATCGAAACCGTCTACCAGAACCTGGCGGTCTCGCCGGCCCTGGACGTCGCCTCCAACCTGTTCCTGGGCCGGGAGGAACGGCGTGCGGGACTCCTCGGGAGCGTGTTCCGGATGCTGGACACCAAAGGCATGCGCTTGAAGGCCAAACAGGAGCTGACGCGGCTCGGAATCTCCACGCTCCAGGACGTGACGGTGCCGGTGGAGAACCTCTCCGGCGGCCAGCGCCAGGCTGTCGCGGTGGCCCGCGCCGCGGCGTTCGGTTCAAAGGTAGTGGTGCTGGATGAGCCGACGGCGGCCCTGGGCGTCAGGGAGTCCAACCAGGTCCTGCAACTGGTCAAGGACCTCCGGGACCGGGGACTGCCCGTGATCCTGATCAGCCACAACATGCCGCACGTGTTCGACGTTGCTGACCGGATCCACATCCAGCGCCTGGGCAAGTGCGCTGCCACCATCACGCCGCAGTCCCACACGATGACCGATGCGGTGGCCATCATGACCGGTGCCGCCACCGCCTGACCGCACCACCCGACTGACCTCACCGCCGTCCGCGGGCCTGCATCAGGCCCGCGGACGGCCCCATGAAAGGCTCTCCCGTGCACAGCAAATCCCTTGGCCGCACCTCCGAGATTCCCCCGGCGGCCGCCGTAGACGTCGTCGTCATCGGCGAAGCGCTCGTTGACGTTGTCGCCTCAACCAACGGCCCCATCGAGCATCCGGGTGGCTCGCCGATGAACGTGGCCTACGGCCTGGGACGACTCGGCGTATCCACCGCGCTGCTGACGTCGCTGGGCGCAGACGCCCGCGGCGAGGCGATCGAAGCGCACCTGCGAAGCGCCGGCGTCGAACTCCTACCGGGCTCAAAGTCCGCTGCGCGAACAGCGTCCGCCACGGCAACCCTCGCCGCGGACGGCTCCGCCACATACGACTTCGACATCAGCTGGGAACTGGCGGCAGCGGCCCCCGCCCACCTGCCCAAAGTTCTACACACCGGATCCATCGCCACCTTCCTGGCGCCGGGCGCGACGGCGGTGCGGGCACTTCTGGAACAGTCGCACCGCGAGTGCCTCGTCACCTACGATCCGAACATCAGGCCCGCATTGCTGGACAGCCAGGCAGAGGCCGTGCGGATTTTCGAGGACCTGGTTCCGCTGACGGACGTGGTCAAGCTCAGCGATGAGGATGCCGCCTGGCTGTACCCGGGAGTCCGCCTCGAGGACGCGGCAGAACGGATCCTGCGGCTGGGCGCCGGACTGGCAGTGGTCACCCGCGGCGGAGAAGGTTCTTTGTTGGCGACGCCCGCCACACAGCTTTACATTCCGGCCATCCGGTCCACGGTGGCGGACACCATCGGTGCCGGTGATTCGTACATGGCGGCCCTGATCTGCGGCCTGTTGTCGCGCCGCACCGAGGGTCTGGGACAGGACGCCCTGGCCACGATCGGGCACATGGCGTCGAAGGCGGCAGCCATTACCGTTCGCCGGCCGGGCGCGAATCCTCCCACGGCTGTGGAGCTGGCTGCGGACGTGCCGGGGGCGGAAGTGAGCCAAGGAACGAAAGCTACTGCCGCCGTCGTGGTCTGAAGGAACTGATGTCCGGCGGCAGCCCTCAGGGCGCCGAATCCCGGATTTTCAGGTCAAAGCCCGCCTCCGCATGGACCCCGTCTGCCCTCGCTTCCAGCCCGTCAATCCGGTCGATCAGCAGCCCGACGGACCGTTCCGCAATCTCGTCCATGCCGGGCGACACGGTGGTGAGCGACGGCGAGGCGAACCGTGCCTCGTCGATGTCGTCAAAGCCCGCCACGGCAACGTCCTGGGGCACCTTCACGCCACGGACGAGCAGTTCGTGCATGGCGCCCAGGGCGAGGGCGTCGTTGAGCCCGAAGACGGCGTCGAACGGAATGCCGCGTTCCAGGAGGCCGGCGACGGCGGCTGCTCCCCCGTCGCGGCGCCATTCCCCGGGTGCCACCAGGGCCGGGTCAAACGGCACTCCGGAGTCCTCCAGTGCGCTCCGGTAACCGTTGAGCCGCAGGCCGGCCGAGCCCGCTGATTCGTCAGGATGGGCGCCGAGCACGGCAATACGACGGCGGCCTCCCGCCAGCAGGTGGGCGGTGAGGGCCTGGGCGGCGTCCTGGTTTCTCATGGTGACCAGATCCAGCCGGGGATCCTGAATGTTCTCGCCGAGCAGCACCACCGGCTTGCTGCCGCGGTGGGAGGCGACGGCGCCGGCCCTCATGACGAGTGGCGTGAACAGGAGTCCGTCGGTCAGTTGCCGCAGCGGACCCTGCAGGGCACCGAGTTCGTTGGCTTCCAGGGCGCCGGACTGTTCCACCAGCACGCGGTAGCCGCGCCGCTCCGCCGCCGTCATCACCCTCGAGGCCAGCTCTGCGTAGTACGGCGCCGCGAGGTCGGACAGCACCAGGCCCAGCATGTGCGTCTTCCCGGAGCGCAGGCTGCGAGCTGTCAGGTTCGCCTCGTAGCCCAGTGCGGCAATGGCGTCCTGGACCCGTTGCCTGGTGGCCGGCCGGATGAACTCGTAGTCGTTGAGCACGTTCGACACGGTCTTCAACGACACCCCGGCGACGCGCGCCACATCGTTCATGGTCACTGCCATGAGCGGTCAGCCTTTGGCAGCCTTGGCCGCCGCCTTTGCTGCCTGCTTGCTGGCCCGCACCTTCGCGAGCGATTCAGGACTCACGATGTCGGCGACCGAAAGGAAGGAATTTTCCTCGCCGTAGTGGCCGGCCGCCTCGCGCCATCCCGGTGTGTTCAGCCCGCGCTGCTTCCCCAGGAGCGCAAGGAAAATCTTTGCCTTCTGCTCCCCGAATCCGGGCAGTGCCTGCAGGCGGCGCAGCACCTCCGGGCCGTCCGGGTCGCCTTTGGTCCAGATCAGCGTCGCGTCGCCGTCCCAGTCATGCTGCACCGTCTCGGCGAGCGCCTGGACACGTCCCGCCATCGAGCCGGGGAACCGGTGCACCGCGGGCCGTTCCTTGAACACGTCGACGAAAGCCTGAGGTTCGTACGCCGCAACCGCGGCCGGGGCGATGGACCCGATCCGGGCCCGGATCTTCTCCGGCCCGGCAAAGGCGGATTCCATGGTTACCTGCTGGTCCAGCAGCATGCCTGTCAGCAGCGCAAACGCGTCATCGGTCAGCAGTTGGTCGGCGGCCGGGTCGCCGGTGATATGCAGTTCCATGGCCCTCATCTTTCCACCTCCCGCGGCCGGCGTCATGACCTGGAGTTTTTGTCCATGTAATGGGACTTCGCCAGTCGTTTTGCGCGCATTACCTGGACAAAAACTCGGGTCCGGACACGAAGTTGCCGCCCGGTACCGGACAGTGGAAACACCAAGTTCGCGCTGAACGCCGGCTCGATGGTGATCTTGCCGGCGGAGGAGAACTCATCAGCACCGAGTTGAGTAGTCCTTCCGAAAAACCAAGTACTACCTAATTTGAAAAACAAGTACCGATTACGCGGTTGCCGGGGACCATGCCAGAACTACGTTCGAGTAATGAGTTAAGACTCGCAAATCGCACTGGTTTGGATGTCTCACTAGGGGGTTGTGGGAAGGATGAATACACGACTCGGCAGCCGCGTTTTCCCGCTCCAAGGGGTCCGGGAAATAAGCGGGGCCGGCGACGAGGAGGTCTTAGAGACCAAGGCCTCTCCCCCAGCCGTCGCCGGCCCTTTGTCCTACACGCTTCACATTCATCCAACGCTTCCAATCAGTTCCTGGTGTCCCAGCGGGAGGCGGACGTGAAGTATTCCCGATCCGAGGCTTCCCAGGCACACGCGTCGGCGGGCAGGAGGCCAGCGCCCGCTCATCCGGCCCAACACACCACCCAGCATGCAGCCCCGCATCCGGGGCCGGCGGCAATCCCGGACCGCAGGCCCATCCCGGCACCGGGCGATCGTCCTGGCGCGGAACCGGCAGCCAAGGCGTTCACCATCGGGATGGTCGGCGTCGACGGGCTTATCCCCGATTTGGTCACCGGCTCGAAGGACCTGTCTGACTCCCTGGAGATCCTGGCCCACCTGGGAGCGGCCACGCTGAGCCGGCTCGCCGGCGTTCCCATCGAATGCGCCCTGGTCCTGAGCCGGGCCAAACGCTCCAGAGCCACCGCTGGAACCGGCACGCGGACCGCGACGTTGGCCCGGCTGGAAAAGGAGGTCGGCGAAGGCCCCCTGACCGAAGCCCTCACCGGCACAGGGACCGCGGCCATGAACCACGTGGCCTCCGACTTCCGCTGGGGACGCTACAGGCCGCACCTGCAGGACGCCGGGTTCGACAGCGTCCTGAGCCTGCGGCTTTCCCTGGATGAGGGCACCGAGGCCGCCCTCGCCTTCTTCGCAGCCAGCCCCCAGGCGTTCCCGCTGCACATCATCGCCGAGGCCCGCAGTTTCACCGACCTCGCGTCGCGCGGCCTCAGGCTGGCCCTTGAGTTGGAGTCGGCCAGCACCAGAGCGTCGGACCTGCAGTCAGCCTTGGAAAGCCGGACGTCCATCGACATTGCCTGCGGCGTCATCATGGCGCAGAACAGGTGCTCCTACAACGACGCAATCGCCATCATCGCCAAGGCATCCAGCCACCGGAATATCAAGCTCCGCATGGTGGCCGAGGGCATCCTGGCGAACCTGCCAGGCGGAGCACCGGACACGCATTTCGAGCATTAAGCTTCCTCAGGTCATCCACGTTGGCCACCGCCAATGCCCGTGCTGGGTGTACACGAAAGAAGACCAGAGACGAAGTGTCTCTGGTCTTCCGCGTGGGTGGGCCCTGTGGGGATCGAACCCACGACCCACGGATTAAAAGTCCGATGCTCTACCAACTGAGCTAAAGGCCCCAGCCGACGGTCAAACAACCGATCAGCCCAGTCCATTTCTGGACGTAAAATACTTTACCCCACACACGGGGCGGCTTTGGCACGCAGGTTGTCCGCCGCCGTCGTATGTTCCGAATTCCGCACAGCGTCACCGGCGCTGGCAAGGTCCATCCCGGCTGCAAACAGTACTCGATTTCCCGCGCGGCACAGGAGTAGCGTGGGGGGCATGAGCGAACAAGCAGGACCCAGTCACTACGGCGGAGCCAACCGGCATCACAAGCCCAAGCCGTTCGCCCCCATCGACTTTGAGCCGTTCGCAGGCGGCCCCGATCCTGCGCGCGTCTCCGAGGCCGCCCACCTCGCCGCCCAGGCACTGGTGCGCCACGGACGCGACAGCGACGATCCCGTCATCACCGAACGCCTGGTCAAGCTGACCGACGAGCAGGGCCTGGAGGCCATCGCGGAGATGTGGGCGGAAAGCCCGGCGCGTTCGCTGCCAGGCGCCCTCTGGCGGCTTTACGCCCTGCGCGCCGCCACCGTCCAGGACCCCGAACGGATCTCCGTGTACTTCCGGGCAGGCAAGGACACCGCGCAGGTTTCCAACGTGGTGGCCGGCGCCGCTGAACCGCCGGGAGCCGAGGAAATGCGGACCATGGCTGACGCCATTCTCTCCGGAGCGTTCGACGGCGAGTTCGACGTCGCGCTGGAACGTTCCGCCGCGTTCTGCCGCGTGGTGGCGCTCGGCCAGGCGACGATCGCCGACGGCGCCGAGCTCGGCAACGAAGCCCACGCGAGCAAGCTCACACGCAACTCGCACCAGCTCGTGAAGACGGCCGAGGACCTTGAACATGCGGCAAACGCCTGGCGGCTGGGCGAGCTCGACTGAACCACCGGCGCCGATCTGTCAATGTTGACTTGGGCCAAGCAACGTAGAACACTGAAACTGGTGTCGAGCCGCGAAACCCCCGGGCTTCAACAATTAGCCGCCTAGAGCGGCCTACCGCCGAGAGGCGTATCCGGTTCGGCACCATTTTTTGCGCCTGTTTACAGGCCGCGGGTACTGGGCCGGTAGAATCAACATCAGCTGCTGGCCTGCGTCAAGTCACAAGTGGGCGGCCCCCGACCCCTGTACATCCCCGGAGACCGGTATCCCAACGTGAAGCTGCGCCTTTTTCCCCAGGAGCCCGCAGGGCTGACCCTGCTGTCCCAGATGGCCCAGCAAATTGTGCATGCCAGCGCCACCATGGCAGAGATCCTTGGCGTCCCGGCATCCGAGCACGCCAAGCTCGTGGACGACATGCACAACCACGAGGCCAGGTCCGCCGAGCTGCACTTTGCTTTGCTCACCCACATGCGCACAAGCTTTGTGAACCCGCTCCCCCGCGAAGACATGTACGCGCTGTCCCGCTACCTCAACGAAGCCCTCGAGAAACTGGACGGCGCCGCGGAACTTGTGTCCCTGTACCAGCTGGACCGCCTGCCGCGGCGGGCAGCGGACCAGCTCGAGATCATCAGCCGGCAGGCTGAGCTCACCGTGGACGCCATGCGCCGGCTCGACAACCTCGACGACCTCGAGGATTACTGGATCGAGATCCTCAGGCTCGCCAAACGCGCGGAACGGACCCACCGGGTATGGGTAGCGGACATGATCCGGGACATGAAGTGGGCGCAGTATTCCCGTAACCGCGACGTGGCCAACCAGCTGGTGGAAGTCACCAAGGACATGCGCCGCATCGCTACCCAGGTAGGCAGCATCATCGTCAAGGAATCCTGACGTGACAGCAGTGATTTTCGGCGTTGTGGTTCTGTTGACCGCGGCGTTTGCCTTCCTCAACGGCTTCAGGGATGCCTCCACATCCGTGGCGCTGGCGGTCCGCACCAGGGCTCTCACGCCCAGTGTGGCCGTGCTGCTGGCCGCCTTTTTCAACTTCGTGGGCGCCCTGGTCAGCGCCACCGCAGTGGTTGCCGTCAGCCACACCTGGATCCACCTGCCGGATGGCGAAAGCGGTCTCAGCATCCTGGTGGCAGCCCTGGCCAGTGCCTGCGTCTGGGGCCTGCTGATGTGGTGGCGCGGCATCCCTGCGTCCTCCACGCACGCCCTGGTGGGTGGGCTCGCCGGGGCCGGGCTCGCCAGCCTCGCCGTGGGCGGGGTGGGAGTGGGTGGAGTTAGCCATTCCCTGCTGCTCCAGGTGGTCCTGCCGCTGCTGCTCTCGCCTGCCGTTGCCTACATTGGCGCATACCTGCTGGTTTTCCCGGTGACCTGGGCAGCCCGGTATGCCCAGCCCAACGTCGTCAACCAGCGCTTCCGCCGCAGCCAGGCCGTCGCGGCCGGCGCCGTGGCGTTCGGCCATGGCCTGCAGGACGGCCAGCGGGTGGGCGCTGTGCTGCTGCTTGCCCTGCTCGCGGCGGGCTATTCCGACGGCGAGAGCATCCCCCTGTGGGTTGCGCTTGTCTCGGCCGTGATGATCACGGCCGGAACACTCTTTGGTGGCTGGCGGATCTCCCAAACCCTCGGCTACAAGATCACCCGGGTGGACCCCTTGCGGGGATCAGTGGCCCAGACCTTCAGCGCCACGATGCTCTTTCTCGGGGCGATCGCGCTTCAGTGGCCCCTCTCCACCACCCACACTGTGACCGCGTCTGTGCTGGGGGCCGGCGAGAACCAGCAATTCTCAGTCATCAACCGGAAGCTGGTCATGCGAATCCTGGGGCTGTGGGTCCTCACTCCCGCGGCAGCCGCGGCCGGGGCCTTCGTGCTGGCCCTGGCGATGTCACCTTTGGCGGGCTGAGCTCGAGCTTTAAACGCCGCATCGACTGTCCCAAAAGCGCCCTTCTGAGCTGTCAAAAGGGCGGGGTGGGCCCACGCCGGCAGGGTGCCCTGGCCGAGCTTGCGAGGCAAGGGAGCCGGTGGGGACAATCGATGCGTATTTGTGGCTGGGAGCCGGCGGGAGCGGCTGGGGCCTATCCGAAGCGGCCGGAGACGTAGTCCTCGGTGGCCTTCACGTTGGGGTTGTTGAAGATGGTCTGGGTGTTCCCGTATTCGATCAGCTTGCCCGGCTTGCCGGTACCGGCGATGTTGAAGAACGCCGTCTTTTCCGAAACGCGGGCGGCCTGCTGCATGTTGTGGGTCACGATCACCACGGTGTACTGGTCCTTGAGATCGTTGATAAGGTCCTCGATGGCCAGCGTGGAGATCGGGTCCAGCGCGGAGCACGGCTCGTCCATGAGGATCACCTGCGGTTCCACCGCAATGGCACGGGCAATGCAGAGTCGCTGCTGCTGGCCGCCTGACAGGCCGGATCCGGGCTTCTCCAAGCGGTCCTTGACCTCATTCCAGAGGTTGGCGCTCTGCAGGGACCTCTCCACGAGGACGTCGGCCTCGCCCTTGGAGATCTTCTTGTTGTTCAGCTTGACGCCGGCCAGCACGTTGTCGCGGATGGACATCGTAGGAAACGGGTTGGGCCGCTGGAAGACCATGCCGATCTGCGAACGCACCGTCACGGGGTCCACGCCGGGGCCGTAGAGGTTGTCGCCGTCCATCAGGACTTCGCCTTCGACGCGGGCGCCGGGCAGAACCTCGTGCATGCGGTTCAGGGTGCGCAGGAACGTGGACTTGCCACAGCCTGAGGGACCGATGAAGGCCGTTACGGACTTGGCCTCGATGTTGATGCTGACATCCTCCACGGCCAGAAAATCGCCGTAGTACACGTTCAGGTCTTTGACGTCGATGCGCTTAGACATGGTGTTCCTTCACTTGCTGGGGTACGGATTGAAGTCTATGGTTTGGCCGCGAGGACCGGAATGGCCTGCTGAAAAAATTTCACCGGCCGGTCTTGGGGGCAAAGGCCCTGGCGATCAGCCGGGCGCCAAGGTTCAGCACCATTACCAGGATGATCAGCACCAGGGCGGCGCCCCAGGCCCGCTGCGAGGACGGGTCCGGGTTGGCCGGCGAGGTGGGGTTCAGGATCTGGGTGTAGATGAACGTGGGTAGCGAGGCCATCCAGCCGCCGAACACGTTGTTGTTGATGCTGGTGGCAAACCCGGCGGTGACCAGGATGGGCGCAGTCTCACCGATAACGCGGGCGATCGCCAAGGTGACGCCGGACGCGATGCCGGAGATCGCCGTCGGGATAACCACCTTGAGGATGGTGCGCCACTTACGCACACCCAACGCGTAGGCCGCTTCGCGCAGTTCGTTGGGGACGATCTTGAGCATTTCCTCGCTGGAACGCACCACTACGGGAATCATCAGGACCGAAAGCGCGACGGCGGCGACGGCACCGGTTTTGGTGCCGGGACCCACCACGGCGAAGAAGAACGCTGCGGCGAACAGGCCGGCCACGATGGACGGGATGCCGGTCATAACGTCCACAAAGAAGGTGATGGCGCGGGCCAAACGGCCGTCATTGCCGTACTCCACCAGGTAAATGGCGCTCAGCAGTCCGACGGGCACGGAGATCACGGTGGCTACCAGCGTGATCTGGATGGTACCCAACAGGGCGTGGTAGATGCCACCGATAACGGGGGCGCCCTCTTCAACGGCCTTATTGTCGTAGACGCCCGTGACGCCGTTCATGGAGCTGGTGAGGAAGCCCGGGGCGATGACGCCGGGAACTCCGTTGACCAACACCGTCCAGATCACGGAGACCAGCGGGAGCAGCGCGACCAGGAACGAGCCCACCACCAGGCAGGTGGCCAGCTTGTCCTTGGCTTTGCGGGAGCCTTCCACCGCGGCGCTCCAGCCCACCAGGCCGCCAGTGAAGAGGACGGCCGAAACGATGCCCCAGCCAAAGGCATTGAACCCGATCAGTGCCAGGATTGCCGCGCCCACGATGAGCGCGAGTGCCAGGACAACGTACGGCGCGTACTTGGGTAGCTGGCCTTTGGTGAGGGCTGAACGCTTACTGCGCACGGGGGTAAGAGTGGAGGACATTTAGTTGGCTCCCGAGAATTCTTTGTGCCGGGTGATGATCCAGCGGGCGATCATGTTGACTCCCAGGGTGATCACAAAAAGGACCAGGCCGGCAGCGATCAGCGTGCTGACCTTGAGGCCACTGGCTTCGGGGAAGTTCAGGGCGATCTCCGCGGCGATGGTCTGGTTGCCGGACGTGATCAGGCTGGCTGTCAGGGCACCGGAAGAGAGGACCAGGGCAACTGCCATGGTCTCGCCCAGCGCACGGCCCAGGCCCAGCATGACGGCGCTGATGATGCCCGGACGGGCGAACGGCAGGACCGACATTTTGATCATTTCCCAGCGCGTGGCGCCGAGGGCCAGGGCGGCTTCCTCATGGAGCTTGGGCGTCTGCAGGAAAATTTCGCGGCTCAGGGACGTGATGATCGGCAGGACCATCACCGAGAGCACAATGCCCGCGGTCAGGATGGTTTTGCCGGTGGCAGAGGCGGGACCCTGGAAGATGGGCAACCAGCCCATGTTCTCGGCCAGCCAGTTATAGGCGGGGGAGATTTCCTTGGCAAGGAACGCCGCACCCCAGGCACCGTAAATCACCGACGGGATGGCGGCCAGGAGGTCCACCACGTAGCCAAGCCCCGACGCGAGTCCGCGCGGGGCGAAGTGAGAGATGAACAGGGCCACGCCAATGGCGATGGGTGTCGCGATCACCAGGGCAATGGTGGCCGCAATGAGGGTGCCAATAACGATCGGCCAGATGTAGGCGAAGAAGCCTTCGCCGCCCTGGATCTCGGCGGCCGGGGCGGTGAGCGCCGGAATGGCCTGGACAACAAGGAAGAGTGCCACGCCGAACAAGACGGCGAGGATGAGGCACCCGGCGGTCAGGGCGGCGCCGGAAAAGATCTTATCCCCGGCGCGGCCTGCGCCCTGGGAACTACTCAGGGGGGTGGCGGTCATTCCAGACCCTTCGGTTGTGGGCGGTGCCTAAATCGAGCTTACAAGCCAAAGTTCCCCGCCCCGCCTTTCGGCGTGGCGGGGAACGTGGTTCAGGGACAGGTACTAGGACTTGACCTTGATGGATTCGATGGCCTTGACGGCCTTCTCGGCGAGGGCCGAGGAGAGCGGCGCGGACTTGGCAGAATCGGCGGCGGCCTGCTGGCCTTCCTTGGAAACTACGTAGTTCTCGAAGGCCTTGACCAGGTCCACGGTCTCCTGCTTGTCATAGGTGGCGCAGACAACGTGGAAGGAGACCAGGACGATCGGGTATGCGCCTTCAATTGTGGTCTTGCGGTCCAGCTTGATGGACAGGTCGTTGGCGGTGCGGCCTTCAACGGGCTTGCCTGCATCAACAGCCTTGGCGGCTGCGTCAGCGGAGATCTTGGTGAAGGACTCGCCAACCTTGATCTGAGCAACGCCGAGCTTGCCGCTGACTGCGGAATCATCTGCGTAAGTCACTGCGCCGGGGGTATCGGTGACGGTCTTGACAACACCGGAGGTTCCCTTGGCGTTCTCGCCCTGCAGGCTTGCAGGCCAAACGCCGGAAGCCTTGTCGGTCCAAACATCCGCAGCAGCGGCCGCAAGGTACTCGGTGAAGTTGGTGGTGGTACCGGAATCGTCAGAGCGGTTCACGGGAGTGACCTTCAGTTCCGGGAGGGAGACTCCCGGGTTCAGGGCGGCGATGGCGGGGTCGTTCCAGTTGGCGACCTCGCCGCGGAAGATCTTGGCCACGGTGGCGGCGTCAAGCTTCAGCTCGGTGATGCCCGGGAGGTTGAAGGCAACCGCGATCGGGGAAATGTAGACCGGGATGTTGATGGCGCCGTCAGGGCCACAGACGGTCTTGGAGGATGCGAACTCTTCGTCCTTCAGGTAGGCATCCGAGCCGCCGAACTGGGCTGACCCGTCCACGAGCGCCTTGCGGCCGGCGCCGGAGCCATCCGGGGAGTACTGCACGGTGGCGCCGGGGTTGGCGGCGGCGAAGCTGGTCTTCCAGGCGTCCATCGCTGCGCCCTGCGCGGAAGAGCCGATGCCGGTCAGCGTGCCGGTGACCTTGGGGCCGGCAGAAGTCTGGTTGCCTGCAGGCGTGTTGCCCGTGGCGTTATCTGAACCGCAGGCGGTGAGCGCGAGTGCGCCGGCTGCGATTACAGCGATAGCCGCGTGGCGGCCGAAACGGAGTGCCTTCACTAGATGTACCCCTTCCAGGGATATTCAGCGGCGGCAGGACCGGAGACGCCCTGCAGCGCGATGCGTACGTTTTGTACCTTCAATGAAGGTATGGGCCGCAGGTAACGGGATTGGCGGCCAAGAGTGAACGGAAGGTTAACGACGGTTGGACATTAGCCAACAACTGCAGCGTCACCATTGCGCACGTCACACTTTCGGGATTAGGTGCCGGGGCGGCAAATAGACTGGAGGGCATGGCCGCAGCAGCAGGACTCTCAGCAAGCAGGCGTTTCCTGCGCGGACGCATCCGGACGGGCCTGGTCCGGAGCCGGAACTCCCTGGTCCCCGCCGTCCAGATGACCGCGTGCGCGGTGGGGGCGTACGCCTTCGCCGAGTACGTCCTGGGGCACTCCGGACCCCTCTTTGCGGCCACATCGTCACTGATCGCCTTGGGCTTCTCGCGTGACCCGCGGCTGCGCCGGGTGATGGAGGTGGGCCTCGGCTGCACCATCGGGATCGCCGTCGGTGATCTGCTGCTGCACTGGCTGGGCAGCGGAATCTGGCAGGCCGCCGTCGTACTTCTGTTCTCCATCCTGCTGGCCCGTTTCCTGGACAGCGGCAACATCTTCACCACGCAGCTGGGGCTGCAATCCTTGCTGGTGGTGCTGCTGCCGGCGCCGGACGGCGGGCCTTTCACGCGCAGCCTGGACGCCGTGGTGGGTGGCCTTTTCGCCCTCCTGGTGACCATCCTGATTCCGAAGGATCCGCGCCGGGAGCCCCGCAAGGATGTCCGGAAGCTGCTCCACGAACTGGCCGAAGTGCTGCGGGAATGTGCCGCCGCCCTGACCGAAAGCGACTCCACGCAGGCCTGGCACGCGCTGATCCGCGGCCGGAACTGCCAGCCGCTCGTGGACGCGATGCGCCATTCCCTGCGCGCTTCCGGTGAAGTGGCCACCCTCGCGCCGGCCCACCGCCGGCACCGCGACGAGCTGGACCGGCTTGAGAATTCCCTTGACTTCATCGACCTTGCGCTCAGGAACAGCCGCGTCTTCGCACGCCGGCTGACCAGCGCCATCAACCACGCCGCGCTTTCAGACAACGCCACCGCGAACATTGCCGACGTGCTCCAGGAAACCGCGGCCGCGATTGATGAACTGTCGCTCGGCCTGGCGGAAACGCACGACGGCGTCCGCCGCGCCCATCTTCGGACGGCCCGGCAGGACTTCAGCGAGATCGCGCTGCGGCTGCACCCCAAATTGCTGGAGGTCGAGCGGCTTGAGGGTGAGACTGTGGTGATGCTGTTCCGGCCGCTCATGGTGGACCTCCTGGAGGCCACCGGCATGGATGCGCGCGAGGCCCGGGACGTGCTGCCGGGGTTGTAGCGCTGTCGCCCAGATCACATTGGTGCATGCTGCCCTCTCGCGGGCCAATACTGTCGGTGCCCGCCAGTAGGGTGGAACCCATGGCAACAAAGACTTCCCGGGCATCCAAAGCGCCGGCTTATAAGTGCGCCGAATGCGGCTGGACCACGGTCAAGTGGGTGGGGCGCTGCGGCGAGTGCCAGGCGTGGGGCACAGTTGAGGAAACCGGCGCCGCCGTAGCGCGTACGACGGCGGCAACCACAGTGCTGGAGCCGGCCCGCCGGATTGCCGAGGTGGATGCCACTACGGCGGCTTTCCTGCCCACCGGTGTGGACGAGCTGGACCGGGTGCTGGGCGGCGGCCTGGTTCCGGGCGCGGTCATCCTGCTGGCCGGGGAGCCTGGAGTGGGCAAGTCAACGCTGCTGCTGGATGTCGCGGCGAAGTTTGCCCGCACCGCCCAGGACGTTCTGTATGTCACAGGCGAGGAGTCCGCCGCGCAGGTGAAGCTGCGCGCCGAACGGATCGACGCCGTCGCCGATTCCCTGTACCTGTCCGCCGAAACGGACCTGGGGCAGGCACTGGGGCAGGTGGAGAAGATCGAGCCGCGGCTGCTGATTGTGGACTCGGTCCAGACGCTCAGCAGCGCAGACGTGGACGGCAGCGCCGGCGGCGTCTCGCAGGTGCGTGAGGTTGCGGCGTCCATCATCGCGGCGGCCAAGCGCCGGAACATGACCACGTTGCTGGTGGGGCACGTGACGAAGGACGGGTCCATCGCGGGGCCGCGGCTGCTCGAACACCTGGTGGATGTGGTCTGCCAGTTCGAAGGCGAGCGTCATTCCCGGCTCCGGATGCTGCGCGCGGTGAAGAACCGGTACGGGCCCACGGACGACGTCGGCTGTTTTGACCTGAATGAGAACGGCATCGAAGGGCTGACGGACCCCAGTGGGCTGTTCGTCAGCCGCACCAAGGAACCTGTTTCAGGCACCTGCATCACGGTGACCATGGAAGGGCGGCGGCCGCTGTTGGCCGAGGTGCAGTCGCTGCTTGCCGAGAGCGCCAACTCGCAGCCCCGCCGGGCCACCAGCGGCCTGGACAGTTCACGGGTGTCCATGCTCCTGGCGGTGCTGCAGCAGCGTGCCGGCTGCCTGCTGCACAAGGACGATTCCTACGTGGCCACCGTGGGCGGTGTGAAGCTCAGTGAACCGGCCACGGACCTCGCCGTTGCCTTAGCTGTCGCGTCCGCGAAGGCCCGCAAACCCCTACCCATCCGGCTGATCGCGTTCGGCGAAGTGGGCCTGGCCGGCGAGGTCCGGCCCGTGCCCGGCATAAACCAGCGCATCCAGGAAGCACACCGTCTGGGCTTCACCCACGCAGTGGTCCCGGCCAGCCACAACGGACCCGGACCCGTGCCACCAGGCTTCTCCGTCCGGGAAGTGGAGCACCTTACGGAGGCGTTGAGCCTGCTGATCGGGTAGGGCAGCTAGGCTTTCACAACGACCTTCAGGCAGCCGGAGGTCACCACGGCTGTGTCTGGGGGACAGACTGATGCACCAAACGCAAGGAAATGGCTCGACGCCGGGCCAGGAACCGCCTAACGACGGTCTTCTCGCAGGGAGGATCGACGCGCTATTCGGGGGCCTTGACGCCCGCGGGCGCGTGGTGTTGAGCCACCTGCCGCTGACGGTAACGGTGGTCCTCATCGTGGCGGCCGCTGCGTTGTTCAGCCCTGAAACCCTCGTGGATGAGCGTTTCAGGCTAGCGCTGCTGGGCCATTCGGTCATCTTCGTTGCGTGTGCGGCTATCCCATGGGGCAGGCTGCCGGCCGGCGTGTTGAGTGTGATTCCGGTCCTGGATTGCCTTGCCATTGGCTTTACGAGGGAAGCCGGCGGGCCAGGCTTCAATGTCTTGAGCCTGATGCTCGTCTTCCCCGTGATCTGGCTGTCCGTGGGCCGCCAGCGCAGCAGGGTGCTCCTCGCTATCCTGGGGGTCGTGCTCAGTACCGTCATCCCGGCCGCGGCCCTCGACTCCCCGCCCACCCAGGGGTCGATGATCCGGACCATCTTCCTGCCGTTGGTGATGGCTGCAATCGCCGTCTCCGCGCATATCGTCTCAGGAACACTCCACCGGCAGCGCAAAGCGCTGCTGCGGAAAGACCAGGCCCTGGCGGAAACGCTTGCTGAGAGTGTGGACCGCCAGCGGCTCCTGGACGCCGTGCTGGCGGCGGTGGGAGTGGGCGTCTGGGTGGTGGACAAGGACGGAAACAATGTCCTGATCAACCGGGCCATGCGCGATGATCCGACGTTGGCCCGACTGACCGAAGTGGAGAGCACTACCACCCTGCTGCTCAGCGACCGGGCGACGCCGGTCCCTTCCGGCGGGCTCCCTGCTGCCCGCATTGCACGGGGCGATATGTTCACGGACGAGCTGATCTGGGCAGGCGATGAAAAGGACCAGCGCGCCTTTTCCGTCAGCGCGCACGAAATTTGCTCCAGGGACGGAGCGCGCAGCGGCGGTGTCATAACGTTGGTGGACGTGACAGCCCTGATCACAGCGCTCGCCGCGAAGGACGACTTCGTTGGCACCGTCTCCCACGAGCTGCGAACGCCCCTGACGTCCATTCTCGGCTACCTCGAACTCGTTCTGGAGGAACCCGGGCATGAAGGGATCGAAGCCGAACTGCAGGTGGTACACCGGAACGCGACACATCTGTTGGGCCTGGTGAACGATCTGATTGCGGTGGCCTCTGAACATGTGGACCTTTCGCTGCAGGAGGCCGACCTCGCCCGGCTCCTCGCCGACGTCGTCGATTTCACGCTCCCCCAGGCCGCCAACAGGGGCCTTGAACTGGTCCTGGAGGTGGAGCCGTCGCTCACCGCCCGGATGGATATCCCGCGGATCCGCCAGGTGGTCAGCAACCTGCTCTCCAACGCGATCAAATACTCTCCCGACGGCGGCCGCATCACCGCCCGGGCGCACCGCACCGGCACGGACCTCGTCTGCTCGATCACCGATCCCGGCGTGGGCATGAGCACGGAAGACCAGGAACAGGCGTTCACCAAATTTTTCCGCTCCGCGCGGTCCCGCGAAACGGCCATCCCCGGGGCGGGCCTGGGGCGCCCCATCAGCAAGACCATCGTCGAGGGCCACGGCGGCTCCATGAGCCTGACCAGCGCTCCGGGCGCAGGCACCACGGCGACATTCGTTCTGCCGGCGTCCTGAACGACAGTTCTCAGGGCTGGACCACTGCGCCTGCCGGTTGGAAGTTGAGGAGGACTTTTCCTGATCCGGCGGAGTTCCTGGCGGTTTCGAAGGCTTCGAGTCCTTGGCTGAGGGGGTATTCGTGGGTGATGACGGGGCCGATGTGCAGGGTGCCGTCGGCGAGGGCGGTGATGACGTCGTCGATTTCGTTGTTGAAGCGGAAGGATCCGCGCAGGTCCAGTTCCCGGGTGATGGCCAGGGAGATCAGGACCGGCTGGGGCCCGGTGGGCAGCAGCCCGACCATGACCACGGTCCCGCCGCGCCCCGCGCCCTGGATCGCCGAGGCCAGGCCGTGGTGGCTGCCCGAGGACTCGATGACGACGTCGGCCTGCACCGCGGCGATCGCGTCCGCGTCCCCGGCCTGCAGGGTGTGATCCGCTCCGACGGCGGACGCAATCTCCAACGGTTTGGCATGGACATCGACGGCGGTGATCCGGGCCGCGCCGGCACGTTTGAGGACCGCGACGGCCAGCGCACCGATCGGGCCGCAGCCGATCACCAGCACGCTCTTCCCGGCCACGTCCCCGGCCCGGGCGACGGCGTGCCAGGCCACGGCGGCCGGCTCGATCAGCGCCGCGGTCCGCAGATCCACGCCCGCCGGGAGCACCCGCAACATCCGGGAAGGCAGGTTCACGTACCGGGCGAACGCCCCGTCGGTGTGCGGGAACCGCGCCGCGCTGCCCAGATACGTACAGCCCGGGGAGAGGTTGGGCCGGTCCGCCGGCCACCGCACCTCCCCCGCACCGGGGCCCGGGGTGGCCGGGTGGACCGCGACCGCGGTGCCCGCGGCCGGGCCGGTCCCGTCCGCCGCGGCCCGGACCACGGTCCCGGAAATCTCATGCCCCAGCACCATCGGCGCCTTCAGGACGGACTCCCCCGCCGCCCCGTGCAGCCAGTAATGCAGGTCCGACCCGCAGATCCCGCCGTAGGAAACCTCCACCACGGCCTCGTCCGCGGCCGGTGCCGCCAGCGGGACCTCCTCGATCCGCAGATCCCCGGCCGCATGCGCCACCACCGCCGCACCCGACACCGGCAATCCCGGCGCAGACACGGCTGTTGCTTCGGTCCCCTGAGCCACTGCTGAGGTGCCCATCAGACCACCACCGTCATTCCGCCGTCGATGAAGATCGTCTGTCCGTTCACAAAGTCCGAACCGTCCGAGGCCAGCCACACCGCCGGGCCCGCCAGGTCCTGGACCGTGCCCCACCGGTGCGCCGGGGTCCGGCCCAGGATCCAGGCATTGAATTGCTCATCGTCCACCAGGTTCTGCGTCATCTCGGTATGGATATAGCCCGGAGCAATCCCGTTGATCTGCAGCCCGGACCCCGCCCACTCCGCCGTCATGGCCCGGGTCAGGTTCCGCAACCCGCCCTTGGCCGCCACATACGGGGCGATCGTGGGCCGGGCCAGGTCCGTCTGCACCGAACAGATATTGATGATCTTGCCCCTGCCCCGCGGGATCATGTGCCGGGCGGCCTCACGCCCCACCAGGAACGCGCTCGTCAGATCCGTCCTGATCACCCGCTCCCAGTCCGCGACATCGAGCTCCAGCATCGGCACCCGGTGCTGGATCCCGGCATTGTTCACCAGGATCTGCAACGGCCCCACATGCTCCTCCACCCACGAAATACCCCGGGCAGCCTCGGCATCACTCGTGACATCAAACGCGACACTATGGACCCGCCCCGGCGCGAAGTCCGCGGCCATCGCAGCCTCCGCCGCCTTCAACCGCTCCGCATTAATCCCGTTCAACACCACCGTCGCCCCGGCATCAGCCAACGCCCGCGCCAACGCATGACCAATCCCCCGGCTCGAACCCGTCACCAGGGCAACCCGCCCCGTCAAATCAAAAAGTGTATTCATAGTTGAGCAGCTCCTTCGCCGCGGTTTGCACTGTTTTGCGCCGATCGCTGGGGCGCGGTGGTTGTTCCTGGCCGCGCATGTTGGGACGGCCGTTCTTTTCGCGCGAACGGACACTTGGGGCGCTGCTCAGAGGGCCCCAAGTGTCCGTTCGCGCTGCTCCCTAGAAGGTGCCGTTCTGCACGAGGTTGGCCGGAAGGCGGCCAGCTGCCAGCGCTTCCAGCTGCTGCGACAGGAGCTTGACGATCCGTGGTTCGAAGGCGGACGCGTTGCCCCCAATATGGGGCGTGATCAGGGCATTCGGCGAACCCCACAGCGGGTGGTCAGCCGGGAGCGGTTCCGGATCCACCACATCGATGGCGCACTGCAGCCGGCCGGACGTGACTTCCTTGGTCAGCGCGGCTGTGTCCACCACGGCTCCCCTGCCCACGTTGACCACGAGTGCGCCGTCGGGCAATGCTGCCAGGACCTTCTCGCCGATCAGCCGGTGCGTCTGGTCACTCAGGGGCAGGACTGAAATAAGGATGTCGTGGCTGGCCGCGAGGTCTGCCAGTTCGGAGGAGGCGTGCACATGCCCGTGTTCGTCGTCGCGCGCGGCGCTGCCCACCCGGGTGACGGTCACTTCGAAGGGCTCCAGGCGCTTTGCTATCTCCTGCCCGATGCCGCCGACGCCGGCCAAAAGCACGCGGCGGTCCGCGAGGGATTGGCGGCGCTCCGGCCGCCAGGCCGCCTGCAGCTGATCCCTGACCGCCTGGTCAATCCCCCGGAGCTTGGCAAGGATGAGTCCCACCGCCAGTTCCGCTGTGGCCGCAGCGTGGACTCCGGCGGCACTGGACACACCGGCCGACGGACCAGCTGCTTCCCGGACACCATCAAAGCCCGTGGACTGGGTCTGGACGAACTTGAGCCCTGGAACGTTGGCCAGCGCGGGCAGCACCGCCCCGGCGTCGATGTAGGGCAGGATCACGGCATCGATCTCGTCCAGGGTCCCGCCCTGGGGATCGGACCGGAGGTCCCAGACGACGCCCCGAAGCCCGCCCGGAAGGGGCTCCAGATCGGCGAGCAGCTGCTGGTCGGGGAAACTGACCGTACGGATGTTATGCATCGGGGGACCTATCGTTTTCTGCTGTAGGCGGGCAGGGCGGTGCGGGGACGGTTGCTGGTCAGCGGCGGTCGAACGTAAGTCCGCCGGGGACCTGGAAGGTGGGCATGAGTTCCAGCATGCCCACGTTCACGTGCTGGGGTGTTTCGACTGCATAATCCAGCGCATTGACGATGTCATCAGTCGTGAGGGACTCATAACCCTCGTAGTAGGTCTTCCATGCTTCCTCCATGGCCTCGGGCGTGCCGCCCATGTTCCGGCCGAAGATTTCGGTCTCGACCCGGCCGGGGCAGATCTCCGTGACCCTGATGCGCTTGCCCACGGTATCGTTGCGCAGCTGCCGGGAGACCTGGTGCACGGCCGCCTTGGTGGCGTGATAGACGGTGTGGCCATAGAAGTTGTAGACGCCGGCGATGGAGCTGATGTTGACGATGTGGCCCTTGTCCCGCTCCACCATGCCCGGAAGCACCAGGCGGGTCAGCTGAAGAAGGGAGCGCAAATTGACGTCCACCAACTCGTCGATGTCGTCTTCCGTGGAGTCCAGGATGTTTCCGGGGCGGGAGACGCCGGCGCAGTTGACGAGTACGTCTACCTTCAGGCCCTCCACCGCTGCGGTCAGTGCCGGAGTGTCCGTAAGGTCGACGGGGTGCGGGACGGCTCCGGTGCGGTCCGCCAGTTCCTGCAGGCGTTCTTCATTCCGGGCGAAGGCGTGTACCTGGAGTCCACGTTTGGCCAGGCGTTCAGCGATGGCGGCGCCCATGCCGGTGGAGGCGCCGGTCACGAGTGCTGTTGAATAGTCTGAAAATGACATGGAAGTCTCCAATGAGTGGGGTTTGGCAAAGAATGACGGGCTTGGACGCGCGGGCCTAGCCCCCGGCTCGGTGTGTGGTTCAGGCGTCCCGGAGCGGCTGGTGCGCCCGGTCTTTGACCGTGCTGACGGCGGCAAGGGTGCCCAGGGCGGTGACCACGGCGTAGAACGCCGGCATGTAGATGTTGCCGGTGGAGGAGATCAGCCACGTCATCAGCAACGGCGCCGTGCCGCCGAAGAGTGCCGAGGAGACGTTATACCCGAGGCCGTAGGCCGAGTACCGCACCCGGGTGGGGAACAGTTCGACGATCAGGATGTGGATCACTGCGGTGTGGCCGGCGAAGACGACGGCCATGATGCAGGCACCCACGATGGCCAGTGCCATCTCGCCGGTGGCGATGAGGGCGTACGCCGGAATTCCGACCACGGCCATCGCGATTGCGGAACCGGCGATGACCTTTTTGCGGCCGACACGGTCGGAGAGGGCGCCCATGAAGGGGATGGCGATGCAGATGACAACCAGGCTGCAGGCGGTGACGAGGAGTGCTTCGCCGATGGTGAAGTTGAGCTGCTTGCCCTTGAGGAACGTGGGCATGTAGGAAAAGAGCACGTAGTAGCCGGAGCCGTTCATCAGCGGGATGAAGAGGGCCAGCAGCATGGCACGGCGGTGTTCGGGCGAGGCGAAGGCTTCCTTCAGCGGGTTCTTGGAGAGCCCGCCTTCTTCCTTAAGTTTTTGAAAGTTGGGGGTATCGCTGATCGCCTTGCGGATGTACCAGCCGATGACGCCCATGGGGATGGCGACCAGGAACGGAATGCGCCAAGCGAAGGAACCAAACCCGCCGCCGTCGATCGCTGCCTGGGTGAGCCAGGGCGACATGGAGAAAGCAACCATGGTGCCCGTCAGGAGTGCAGCGAACGATGCGATCTGGGCGTAGGAGGTAATGATGCCGCGCTTGCCTTCCGGCGCGTGCTCGGCGAGGAACGTCATGGCACCGGCGGATTCGCCGCCGACGGAGAAGCCCTGCAGCATGCGGAGCAGCACAAGGAGCGCCGGGGCGGCGACGCCGATTGCCGAGTAGGCAGGCAGCAGGCCAATGCCGGCCGTCGCCACACTGATGAGCAGGATGACAAAGACCAGCAGTTTCTGGCGGCCGATGCGGTCCCCCAGGAATCCGCAGACCACGGCACCCAGAGGGCGTACGAAGAAGGACACGGCATACCCGGCGAAAACAAAGAGGAGGGCGTTGTCCGGGTTGCCGGGGGCCAGGAAGACCAAGGCAAGGGTTCCGGCCATAAAGGCGAAGATGCCGTTGTCGTAGAGTTCCACGAAGATGCCCACACAGCCGGCGGTAACCACCTTCCGGGTTTGCCTGGCATCCAGGCGGTCGTTCTGCGGACCGGCCGCTCGCGTTGACGTTGACATCTTGATCCTTACTTGTTTCTGGTGGCTGAGGCGGGACATAACGGGGTCTCAGGTTCCGGACGCCGGCATGAGTTCCCGCCAGCTTGCCGGGGCTCCCACACCCAGTAAGCCAAAGACTGTATTTACTGACGTTCGCAGCGCCTCGAGTTCGCGCATGGCGGTGCGGTGCCGCGCGGTGGCCTCGGCCACGGTGGTTTTGCGGAACCGGATGGTATGCCCGGGTCTGGCCTGGGCAAGGACATCCAGCGATCGGCTGGTAACGACGCCGAGTACCGGGTATCCGGCCGTTACGCCCCGTCCCCGGTGAAGCACCAGGAGCTCGTCCCGGGACGGGACCTCGATGGCACCGACCGGGACGCCCCTGGACAGGACTTCCGCTGTTGACTGCCGTTCCGGAAGCGCCCCGCCGAGGCGGAGGCCGATGTGGTTGCTCCGTCCGCTCACCGTGTAGCTGGTCTTGAACAGGAGATCGGCGGTGTCGCCGAATTCGGCGATGTCCGGTCCGTCGGTGACGTCGATGACCGGGCTGGCGCTGGTTCCGGGGCGGGTCAGCCCCAGCCGGAACAGTGGAAGATCAAAGTACGGCTGCCTGATCGGGGGCACGGTTTTGCGGGCACCGAGGACAGTGCCCTCCGCAAGTTTCAGGCCAAACCCGACGACGGTGTCCGGCGCGCAGCTGCCCAGCAGCGTCGGGGCGTCCAGGCCGCCGTGGACTGCGAGGTAGGCGCGGAGCCCGGTGTTCATACCGCGCAGGGCAACGGTTTCCCCGGCGAGGACCGACACCGGCTCCCATTGCGGACATTCGCGTCCACCGACGGTCAGGGTCAGTGGCGCACCCGTGACGGCGATGAGCAGGTCTGCGTCTGCCCGCATCCGGAAGTCCAGTGCTGTGACTTCGAGGAGGGGATCGTTGTCCAGGTTGCCGGCAAGGATATTGGCTGCCCGGGCAGAAAACTGGTCCAGGGCCCCGTTCACAGGGAGGCCGTAGCGCGGCCCCTTGAACCGGCCGAGGTCTGTGACGACAGCGTGGCCGGCTTGCTGGATGGTCAGGGTCCCGCTCATGCGGATGCCTCCAGTGCAAGGCCGGCAAAGCGCTGGAACTCGGCGGCGGGCAATTGGTGGAACCGGAGCAGGTCGCCGGGCATGTACGGAACCAGGGGCTGTTTGTTCGGGTTCAGAACGGTCAGCGGCGTTTGGCCGATCACGCACCACCCGCCGGGAGCGGAGGCCGGTGCGATCACTGCCTGCCGGCCGGCGACGGCGACGGCGCCCGCCGGCACGGAAAGTCGGGGGTCCTTGAGCCGGGGTACGGGCAGGGGGAAGTCCGGGCCGTCCATCATGGGCGATCCGGCCGGGGCCCCCAGGCAACGGATGACGTAGGACTTGGCAGTGTGGAGGGCAATGATCTCGGCAACGGAGAGTCCCTGGTGGTCCGCAACCTTCTGGAGATCGGGTCCGTGCTGGCCGCCGTAGACGACGGGGACATCGAACTGCCGGGGCGTGCGGGCCGGGGTGCCGACGTAATCCAGCTGGCGCATGCCCAGGAGGACAAAGGCCCTGATCTGGCGGGCGGATGTGACGTAAGGGTCGAACTCCACCAACACCGAATCGTAGGTGGGAACCGCGCCGTGTACACCGTCGACGTCGGCCGTATCCAGCCATGCCGCCAGGGCGTGGACCGAGGCCCAGTTCCGCTCCCGGTCAGGGGAGGTGGCGACGACCCGGAGGGCGGCGTCGCCTGATTCGTGTACCTCGATAGGGGTTGCAGCGGTCATCTCACGCGGCTTCCGCTTTGGCCGCCAGCACCTGGGGCAGCGGGGCGATGGTCACGCCGGCCGCGGTGAGCTCCTTGCGGATGAGGCGGGCCAGGTCGACGGCGCCGGGGTTGTCCCCGTGCAGCAGGACGGTATCGGCACTGACGGGAAGCTTCACGCCCGACGCCGATTCGATGATCCCCTCGCACACCATGCGGATGGTGCGGTCGACGATGGTTGCCGGGTCATGGATGACGGCGCCAGGCTGGCTGCGCGGCACCAGAGTTCCGTCGTCCTCGTAGGCCCGGTCCGCGATGCCCACGATGGCTACGGGCAAACCGTGGCCGGCCGCGGCCTGCGCAAGTTCGCCGTCCTGGGCGAGGACGATCAGATCCGGGCGGAAGCGGCTGGCGGCATCGGCGACGGCGAGGGCGTAATCCTGACGGGTGGCGACGAGGTTGCCCAGCCGGCCGTGCGGGGCGATGTGGGAGACGCTGGTGCCGTGGTAGGCGGCGAAGGCGGACAGGGCTCCGAGCTGGTAGAGGACGTCGTTGCGGACTTCCGCCGCGGTGAGATCCATGGCGCGCCGTCCGAAGCCCCGCAGGTCCGGGAAGCTGGGGTGTGCACCGATGCTGACGCCGCGCCGGACGCATTCGGCAACGGTGCGGTCCATGATGTCCGGGTCACCGGCGTGGAATCCGCAGGCGATGTTCGCGCTGGAGACGATTTCCAGAAGTGCGCTGTCGTCACCCAGGGAGTAGGCACCGAAGCCTTCACCGAGATCTGCCACAAGATCAACCGTGCGACCCATAGTGTGTGCCTTCCTTCGTGGTGTTCTGAGCTGTTGTGCCCCGTGTGGGGCCGGAAAACTTGAGGGGGAAGCGGCCGTCGCGTAGTGAGTCATCGGCATTGCTTATGGCTGGAAACTGCTGCGCCGGCCCTACCCAAAAGTCTGGCACCGTGCGCTGCCCCACACAAAGACGTAATCCATGTCACGGGATAGGCCCCGGTTATGACCCGGGCCTATCCCGGGCGCCTAGCGCAGGGCTTTGCGCAGGCCCATGACACGCTCAACGACTACGACGACGGCCAGGGAGATCAGGATGAGGATGACGGACAGTGCCGCCACGGCTGCGTCGGCAGAGTTCTCCACGTACCGCAGGACCTGCACGGGCAGCGTCGGCAGCCCTGATTCGGCCACAAACAGCGAGATGACTGCTTCGTCGAAGGAGACGATGAACGCTATGACGCCGCCGGCGATGACCCCGGGCTGGATGATCGGCAGGGTGATCCGCCGGAAGACGGTCCAGGACCCTGCCCCGAGAATCCTTGCCGCCGCCTCGCAGGACGTGTCGGTGGTGGCCAGGCTCATCAGCGTTGTCCTGATCACGAACGGGATGGTGATGGCCACGTGGCCGATGATGATGCCGGTGTAGGTGTTGTTCAGGTTCAGCGGACCGAACAGCAGGACCATCCCCAGCGCCAGGACGATGCTGGGGATCAGCAGCGGCGAGAGGAAGAATGACTGCACCGCGGCCTTGGCCTTGAACTCAAACCTGTCCAGCGCCAGTGCCACGGGAACTCCGAGCGCCAAAACGATGACCGTGACGATCACGGCGACTATGAGGCTGACCCGCATGCCGTTCATGAAGGTGCTTTCCTCCGGCAGCATCTCGTACCACTTGAACGTCAGGCCCTCCGGCGGGAAGGACAGGTACTGGTTGGAGGCGAACGAGACAACAAAGACGATCAGCAGCGGCGCCAGGAGGAACAGGTAGAGCAGGAATACCAGGATCCCGAACGCGGGCTTGGCCGGGTTGAACCGCGGCTTGAACAGGCGGGCCTCGGACATGGCTAGCCTCCGATCTTTTTGGTGAGGCGCTGGTACACGGCGATGATCAGGCCGAACAGGACCAGCAGGATGACGGAGAGTGCTGCCGCGAACGGCCAGTTGAGCAGCCCGGTGGTCTGATCGTAGATTTCCGTGGCGAGCACCTGGACGCTGCCGCCGCCGAGGAGGCGCGGGGTGATGAACGTACTGATCGATAACACAAACACCAGCAGGAACGCCGTGAGGATGCCGGGCAGGCTCAACGGAAGAGTCACGCGGCTGAATACCTGCAGCTTGCTGGCGCCCAACGATCCGGCTGCTTCTTCCAGCTGCGGGCTGAGGCGCCCAAAGCCCGAGATCATCGCGAGGATGGCATAGGGCATAAAAATCTCAACCAGGCCGATGGTTACGCCGGTCATGTTGTTGGTCAGCTTGAGCGGCGTATCGATCAGGCCCATTCCGTCCAGCGTGGAGTTGACCAGGCCGTTGGTGCCCAGGATGACCATCCACCCGTAGGTCCGCACAACCGCCGAGGTCAGCAGGGGTGCGATGGCGACGGCGATGAGCAGCCCGCGGTATTTGCTCGTGCTCCGGGCGAGGAAGAGGGCCACCGGGTAGGACACGAGGACGCAGAGCAGTCCCACGGTGACACCCATCTGGAAGGTGTCCAGCGTGACCCGCCAGTAGTACGGATCGGTCAGCGGCTGGATGTACGTGTCCAGCGTGAAGGTTTCCTCGATGACACCGTCCGGCGCACCCTTGTTGAAGGACATCCGGACCATGTAGGCCAGCGGGAAAACAAAGCTGACCACGAGTCCGAGGACGCCCGGTATCAGGAGGGCAAGGTAGGTCCGCCGGTTGCGGCGTCCTGTGGACCTTTCCAGCTCGCCTTCAGCCGCGCCGGCCCGGCGGGCGGCGGGGGCCTCGGTCTGGGTGACGGTCACGCTGCCGGCTCTTTCACTGGGGTGGGCAGCAGGTAGGCATCTTGCTCGTTCCACGAAAGATAGGCTGCGTCGCCCGCATGGGGCAGGTCGCCGCTGGACGTGGGCATCTGGGCTTGCAGGACGCGGTCGCCGGCTTTGACAGCTACGGAGAGGGCATCGCCGGTGTAGTTGACCCGTTCGATGACGCCCGCAATGGTCTCGGTCCCCGCCGGCTGCAGGGACACCCTGAGCCGGTGGGGGCGGATGACGAGTTCATGCGTGGATCCGGTCAGGCCGGGCGCGCCCACCGCACCGAACTGGCCGAGTCCGTCGATGGAGACCCGGTAGTGGGTTTCGCCCTTGGCGGCGGAACCCGTCTCGGAAAGGACCCGGGCGTTGAGGAAGTTCGCCTGGCCGATGAAGTTCGCTACGAACCGCGTCCGCGGCCGTTCGTAGACGTCAGTGGGCGACCCAAACTGTTCGATCAGGCCGCCGTTCATCACGGCGATGCGGTCGGCCATGTCCAGAGCTTCGTCCTGGTCGTGGGTCACGAACAGCGTGGTGGCCCGGGTCCGCTGCTGGATGGAGCGGATCTCGGTCCGCATCGTCTCGCGGAGCTTGGCGTCAAGGTTGGACAGGGGCTCGTCGAGGAGCAGGAGCGTGGGCTCCACTACGAGGGCGCGTGCCAGGGCGATGCGCTGCTGCTGCCCGCCGGACAGTTCCTTGACCTGCCGCTTGGACAGGTGGCCGAGCTGGACCATGTCCAGCGCCCCGGCCACCCGGCGTTTCTGCTCGGACTTTGAGGTCTGGCGCATCTGCAGCCCGAAGGCCACGTTCTGTTCCACGTTCATGTGCGGAAAGAGGGCGTAGGACTGGAACACCATGCCCATGCCGCGCTTGTTCACAGGGGTGTGGGTGATTTCGTTGCCATCCACCACGATGGAACCAGCGGTGGGGTCCATCAGGCCGGCCACCATCCGCAGGGTGGTGGTTTTGCCGCAGCCTGACGGGCCGAGGAGCGCCACCAGGTGCCCCTCCTCCACCTCCATGTTCAGGCGGTCGACGGCCGGGTCAAGACCGACTGCGTATCTCTTGGTCAGATCCACGATCGACAGTTTTGATTCAGTCACGATTTCAGTTCTCCTGAAGCAGGTGGGGGGAGGGCGCCGTGGGGACGGCTACTTGGTGATGATCTGGCGCTTCCAGGTGTCAGTCCACTTGTCCCGGGCGGAGGACAGGAACTCAACATCGAGGGGGACGATGTTCAGGGAGCCGTCAGTGGGAACCACGCGGTCCTTGACGTCCGCCGGCAGGTCGGCGTTGGTCACAGACGGGGCGTAGAAGAGAGCCTTGGCGAAGGCGGTCTGCGCTTCGGCGGAGAGCGCATAGTCAACGAACGTCTGGGCGGCAGCCTTGTTGGGCGCATCCTTGACGACGTTGACGGTGTTGATCTGGTAGACGGTGCCCTCCTTGGGGAAGGTCACACCCATCTTCTTGTTGCTCTGGTCGCTGTAGAACTGGCCGCGGGCGTTCTGTCCCAGTCCCAATACCGTCTGGCCGGTGATCACGTTCTGGTATTCGTCCGGGTTGGGGGCGAACGTCTGGACGCCCGGCGCCATCTCCTTAAGGCGGGCAACCGCCTTGTCGATGCTCTTGGTGTAGTCCTCGCCCTCCATCTTGGACGTGATCGCGGTCAGGGACAGACCCAGCAGCGACGGCGGGGCGTTGACGTTGATCTTGCCTGCGTAGGCCGGATCCCAGAGCACATCCCAGCTCTCAGGCGCCTTGGGGAAAGTTGCCGTGTCATAGAGCAGGCCAACCGCATCCAGCATGACTACCGGACCGAATCCGCCCTTGTTCTTGAACTGCTCAGGTACGTTCGCCAGGTTGGGTACCGCGGCGGCGTCGATCTTGTCGAAGAGTCCCTGCGTGTTGCCCGTAGTGGATACGGAGTTGTCCATGATGGCCACGTCAGTGGCCGGGTTGTTCTTCTGGCCCTGGAGTGCGCTCAGCATTTCGGCGGAGGAGCGCTTGGAGGAGTAATTGATCTTGATGTCCGGGTATTTGGCCTTGAACGGTTCGATCACGGCAGCCGTGTACTGGTCCTGCCAGACACCGGAGTAGGCAATCAGGTTCAGCTCGCCCGACGTGGCGCTGGAGTTTCCGCCGCTGCTGGACCCTGCGCTGCCCCCGCAGCCGGTCAGCACCAGGGCTGCGGCTGTCGCGGCAGCAGCTAATGCGATTTTGCCTTTAGTGATAACTCTCATTTGAGTCTCTTCCTTAGTCAGGAGGGAATCCGTCGGATTCTGGAGGATGCTTCTAAAAGGTATGGAGCGTATATTTCGGGGACGTAAAAGAAAGCGACGCTTTCTGTAAACGGAGTGATTATGCAAAAGCCATATAGAGGCATCATCGCCGCTTATGGATGGAGAGGTATAATCTGCTTGTCACAGAAATTGTGTTCTGAAGATCAACCTAGTGTCCGAGATGTGGATCACACAAAGACCTATTGCGTATCCCTCCATAAAATCCGGATATGACCCGTCGGGGCTTCAGGGCGCCGCAGACGAAAGAAACGCCGGTATGGACACTCGAAAACTCGCCTACTTCGTGAAGATTGTTGACTCAGGGAGCATCACGAAGGCTGCCGCAGCCCTGCACGTGGCCCAGCCTGCCCTGAGCCAGCAGGTCTCCGCACTGGAAACCGAGCTGAAGCAGCGGCTGCTCATCCGCAGCAAGCAGGGCGTGCAGCCCACAGCCGCCGGCCACACGCTCTACCGGCACGCCCAGACCATCCTGCGCCTGGTCGAGCAGGCCCGCCAGGATGTGGCGAGTTCGGGGGCCGCCCCTGCCGGCCGCGTGTCGATAGCGATCGCACCGTACAGCATGGCTTCGAGCCTCACGCCGCGCATTATCAGTGAAGTAGCGCGGCGCTACCCGGACATCGTGCTCCACCTGACGGAGATCTACGGGGGTGTACTGAGCGAGGCGATCAAGAACGGCAGGCTGGACATGGCCCTGATCTACGAGCCTGGGCCCATCCGCGGCGTGCAGTTCACCACCATGATCGTGGAGGATCTTCACCTGGTGGTGAACGGCAAGAACACAGCCGCAGCCAAGTCGGGCGAGATCACCCTCGACGAGGCGGCCGAATTCGGCCTGTTCCTTCCCGAACAGAACCACACGCTGCGTCAGATTGTCGAGACTGGCATGCGGGACAAGGGACTCAGCCTTCGCTTGGTGGGCGAGGTGGAATCAGTGCCTTCCCTGACCCGGCTCCTGCGGGCGGACATGGGCGCCACCATCCTGCCGAAGTCAGCAGCCGACGCGCTTTTCCACGAGGAAGACTTCCGGGTCCTGCGGATTGTTGATCCCGGGCTGCAGTGCAAGATAGCCCTCTGCACCCCGGACCACGAACCGCTGTCAGAGGCGGCATCGGCCGTCCTGATGGTGTTGAAGGAAATGCTCCAGGAAATGCTGAGCGCTAAATACGCGAGGTAGCTGGGACCCACAGTTTTTCCTTATCATGGCACGTGGTTTTGGTCTTAGTAAACGCGCTTCCGCGAAACTAATCTTGAAATGTGAAAGGCCGGATGAACCGGCAATCATTTCTTCATTGGAATTAGTTGATTGGGAGCACGACGTGAAAAAGATCAGCACTGCGCACCGGGTCCCTTCGAGCGGCAGCCGCTTGGCGGCGAGAACCGGATCCCACTGCCCCGCGAACGGGTTCTGGCTTCCCGAAGGACAGCCCGGTCAGGCCGTGTTTGTGTTTGAAGGCAGTATCATGCCCAGGGGTGCGTCAGGGGCGACGCTCTGGCTCCTGGACGAGACCGCCACCGGCCCGGCCGCCTATCCCCTGCCCGGACCACAGCTTCTCGAGACTGTCAAAAACACTGCTACTGACGTGCCCATGATTGCAGCTTCCATGGCCGGCTCGCTGGTTGGCTGAACTCGTTGGTCGGCAGAAATAAGCAGGATCAACACCAGGCGTAACCGGACACCTCTGGCGTCGACGACCGTGAAGGCAGGGAAAGCCTGGGCCAGCCGCGGAAAATGTCAGACCCCCGCTGGATGATTTAGACATGGGAAACCCAGCAGTGGCGAAGGCATTCACGGACATCAATGCCGCTATTGCTGTGCTTACTGCCGTTGTGGCTGAATCAGGCTCCGATGCGTTTTATCGGGGCGATCCGCGGCACGGGTTGGCCGAAGATTGCCTGGACATTCTGGCCGGGGCGGCGGCGTCGGATGCGCGGATGGCTGCCCTGAAAGCCCAGGCCGCCGCGAAATTCGCTAAAACGGCGGAATCTGTAGCGCCTCCCGGCGCCTCACCCGGGGAAGGTTCGGCGCAAGAGGCCGCGGTGACCGCGGAGGTCGCATGCGTCCTGACCATCGGCGAACGGGCCGCAAGTGCGCTGCTGAACCAGTCACAACTGCTGACGACCGCTTTGCCGCTGACGCTGTCCGCTCTGCAAGCGGGCACCATCTCGTGGCAGCACGCGCGGGCCATGGTAGACGAAGCCGCAACCCTTGACCCGGCCGGGGCCGCAGCTCTGGAGGCCCACTTTTTGGACCCGGATGCGCCGAACCCCCGCCCGAGGCTGTCCCGCCGGGGAAATGCCGGCGTCCCGGTTCCGTCACAAGGCACGTACCTGGCGCGAACGCCACCACACCGAGAGCATCGAGAAGCGGCACGCCAAAGGCGTCCTTGACCGCCGGGTCGAGTACGCCCCGGATCAGGACGGGATGGCCTGGCTTTCGGCCTACCTCCCCGCGGATCAGGCGGCAGCAATCTGGAATCGGACCACTGCCGTCGCCCGTGGTTTGCAGGGCCCGGACGAGCCCCTGACCCTCACACAGCTACGCGCCGACGTCCTCGCCGCCGCCCTTCTCAGCAGCGGTAACCCGGCAGAACATGATCCCGGGCAGGTTCCGCCGCCCCGGGCCCTCGTGATGGTGACGGTCCCGGTGTTTTCACTGCTCGGCGCCACCGAGGAGCCTGCGATGCTTGACGGCTACGGTCCGATCCCCGCGTCGATGGCAAGGGATCTCGTGGCGAACGGGGCCGATTCGTTCTACCGGGTCCTGGTTGACCCGCGGGACGGGGCGCCCCTGGAGATCGGTCGAGCCAACTACCGTCTCACCAAGGCCATGCGGAACTGGCTCCGGCTGCGCGACGGTAAGTGCCCGTTCCCGGGCTGTTCCAACCACTCCCTGGACAACGAAGCAGACCACATCCTCGCCTGGCATAAGGGCGGAACTACTGGTGTATCGAATTTGGGACAGCCCTGCCCCAAACATCACCGCCTGAGACACACCAGCGCCTGGCGACCCACAGCGGCGAGCAAGAACGAACCACCCGGCTGGATATCGCCCACGGGCCGGCACTACAAGAGCGAACACCAGGATTGGGAACCACCACACTGGCCAAAAGGACTGAAACCGGAGCTGACATCAAACGGGCACGCGCCATACTCCGCCCCGCGTGATGCCCCCGGCTGCCAGCCGGACATTGTGCACCTCGGGATATCCCTCGGTGAGGGCCGATTGGAACGATTCCTCCACGCCCGCGCCTGAGCGCCTGACCGCTGCCCGACACACAGACAAGACGGACAGACAGACAGCACCACGCAGAATCCACCCGGCGGTCCACTCTGCGGCGGCACTGTCAGGTCTGCGGCGTCGCTGTCAGCTCTGCGGCGGCACTGCCAGGCGCGGAGGAGCCGTTGCTAGGCCTGTTCGACCAGCAGGCCCTTGGCCTTGAGCACCTCGGTGAGGTTGCACAGCTCGATGGTAGTGCCGCCGGCCTTGTACAGGCCGATAAGTTCGCGCTCGGCGTCGTCGCGCTCCTGGGAGAGCCTGATGACATCTTCCACTTCGTCCTTGCGCACCACAACCACGCCGTCGGCGTCGCCGCGCAGGATGTCACCGGGGTAGATGATCTCGTCCCCAAAAACCACAGGGTGGTTGATGGGGCCGATGGTTTCCTTGACCGTTCCCTTAATGCTGACGCTGCCGGAGAACACCGGCAGGCCCAGTTCGATGAGGTCCTGGGTGTCGCGGACGCCTGAGTCCGTCACCATGGCTGCAAGGCCCTTGGCCTTCATGGCGTTGCCCAGGACGTCGCCAAACGTCCCGGCCTCTTCGAACTCGCCCGCGGCAACCAGGACAACGTCGCCTGGCTCCGCATAATGGATGGCAACCTGCAGCATCAGGTTGTCGCGGGGTGCGCAGCGGACCGTTGTGGCGGGTCCACAGAAGGACATGCTGCGGTCAATCGGCTTGATCTTCGAGCTGAGCGCACCCTTCCTGCCCTGGGCTTCGTGGATGGTGGCAGAGGAGAACTTGGACAGCCTGAGGACGGCGTCCGCCGTCGGCCTGTCAACGTTTGTCTTGACGTGGATCATGTGGTGTCCTTCGGTTTGGGGATTGATCAGCTGAGGGCTTGGACGGCTTTGTCGATGGCGGCGACAGCCTCTTCGATGACGGCCAGGCGGGTCGCATACGAGATCCGGAAGTACGGCCCGAGCCCATAAGCGGAGCCCGCAATGGCAGCGACGGATGCCTGGTCGAGCAGGTAGAGCACAAAGTCCTGGTCATCTCGGATGACGCTGCCGTCCGGCGTCGTCTTCCCAAGTACCCCGCCGCAGTTCACGTACGCGTAGAAGGCCCCATCCGGCGTCGAACATGACAGCCCTGAGATCGCGTTCAAGCCTGCGACGGCGGCGTCCCGGCGGCTGCGGTACACCTCGCCGCTGGTGCGGATGAAGGACTGGTCGCCGGTGAGGGCGGCCGCAGCCGCCGCCTGGCTGACCGACGACGGGCACGAGGAGATCTGTGACTGCAGCTTGTTGATGGCACCGATCAGGCCCGCCGGACCCGCGCCGTAGCCGAGCCTCCAGCCCGTCATGGCGTACGCCTTGGAGACGCCGTTGATCACCAGGACGCGGTCCTTCAGTTCGGGAGCCGCTTCCACGAGGCCTGTCAGCTTGCCTGTGCCGAAGTAGATCTGGTCGTAGATTTCGTCGGTCAGGACAAAGACGTGCGGGAAGCCGGCCAGGACCTCCGCGAGCGCGCGCAGTTCGGCGCGCGAGTAGACGGCTCCGGTGGGGTTGGAGGGTGTGTTCAGGATCAGCCACTTGGTCCGGTCGGTGATGGCACCGCGCAGGGCGTCGGGCGTCAGCTTGAACCCCGATTCCTCGCCGCACGGGACGATCACCGGCCGGCCGTCATTGGCCAGGACCATGTCCGGGTAGGAAACCCAGTACGGCGCGGGGATGATGACCTCGTCGCCTTCGTCCAGGGAAGCCATGAACGCGGTGAAGATGACCTGCTTGGCCCCGCCGCCGATGGTTATTTCGTTGGCAGAGTATTGCAGGCCGGTGCTCAGCTCCAGGGTCTGAAGGATGGCCTTCTGCAGGGCCGGCGTCCCGGTCACGGAGGTGTACTTGGTTTCGCCGGCGGCTATTGCCTGCACGGCCGCGGCCTTGATGTGCTCCGGCGTATCGAAGTCCGGTTCCCCCACGGTGAGGTCAAGAATGCTGCGGCCCTCTGCTTTGAGCTCCCGGACGCGGGCAGCAGCGGCCACACTTGGAGACGATTTGATGCGTGAAACACGCGATGCAGGCACGAATTCAGACATGTTCTCTTCCAATGGTTCATCAGTGAGGGGACTTGTGTCTTCGAGCCTATGGACTGCAGGCGGCTGTGGATAAGACGTATTCTGCGTGGACGGATAAGGAAGCCTTATGGCCCCGACCCCACACGATTCACTTATTGCCGCACCGGATTTAGGTATTTCCCGTGAGCCGCGGACGCGCCTAGCGTTGTGCGTACTGTTCAAGGGAGAGGAACCGATGGCCCGCCACCAACCAGCAACGGCAAGGGACGGCGGGACACTGCGGCGCCCGGTGCGATCCTCAGCCCGGGGAGGCTACCGCTATCGGGGCGATCAACGCCGGCAAGCGGCGGACCAGCAACGGGTGGAGTTCAGCCGGTTGCTCACGGACAAGCAGGGCGCCATCCGCTTCCGGTCGAGCCGGATCCGGTCTCTTGGGGCAAGCCTCAACCAACTGGTGGCGCAGGCCCTCCGGGACGGTACTCCCGTCGCGGACCTGGTCCGGATCACCCACCTGCCCGCCCTGGCGGTGCGGCGGACCGGCCGCGCCTTCGACGATCTGCAGCCGACAGGGCTGGCGGCGGCCGAGCACCTCAGGGCGATCTCACACCTGCTGCGGGAACTGACCGCCTTGGAGGACTCGAAGGCAGCAGTTGAAGTGGAGCGCCTGCACCTGCTTGCCGAGGCCAGCAAGCGGCAGATTCTGGACGAATTTCAGCTGGCATCCCTGACGGGGCTCAGGCCTGAACAGATCAAGAAAATGACCCGCGGTGTCGCGGCGCAGCCACGCAGGAACTTCGCGGACCACCGCGCAACCGGCTGACCGGCTAACTGGTTAGCTGGCCGTGATCACCAGGGCAACGCTGTGTCCGCCGAAGCCAAAAGCGTTCACCAGGCCGGCGGGGGCGGAGCCGGGCGCCAGCGTGTGGGCATTCTCAGTGACGATGTTCAGGTTCACTTCGGGGTCCAGCGCCTCGACGTTCGCGGTTCCGGGGAGCTGACCTGTCTGCAGGGCCTGGACCACCACAACCGCCGCGAGCGCACCGGCGCCGCCAAGCAGGTGGCCGGTGTGGCCTTTGGTGGAGGTCACGGGCACGTCGGCACCGAAAATGGCGTTGATGGCCTGGGCTTCCAGCCGGTCCCCTACCGGGGTGGAGGTGGCGTGCGCATGGACGAAGCCGATCTCCGAAGCCTGCATTCCGGCCGACTCCAGGGCCTTCTGCATGACCCGCCGCTGCATGGCAGGGTCCGCGGCCACGATGTCGTTGGCGTCGGAGGTTACCGCCCCGCCGGCCACTGCGCCGAGGATGGCGGCGCCGCGCGCCCGGGCGTGGGCTTCACTCTCAAGCACCACAATGCCGGCGCCTTCCGCGAGGACAAAGCCGTCGCGGCCGCCGTCGAACGGGCGCGATGCGAGCTGGGGTTCGCCGTTGCGCGTGGAGAGTGCCCGAATCTGGGAGAAACCGGTGATCACCAGGTCGTTGACGGAAGCGTCCACGCCGCCGGCAATCACGACGTCGGCCGCGCCGGAGCGGATCATTTCGGCGCCCTGGACAATTGCTTCCGCGCCGGACGCGCAGGCGCTGACCGGGGTCCGGGCTCCGCCGCGGGCGCCGAGGTCAATGGAGACCCAGGCCGCGGGGCCGTTGACCATAAGCCGGGTGAGGGTGTGCGGCGAGACCCGGCGCGGGCCGCCGCTGGCGAGCGCACGGTCCTGTTCGAGGGTGGAGCCCAGGCCGCCGTAGGCGGAGCCGATCACCACGGCGAACCGTTCGGGGTCGACGTCGGGCGCCCCGGCCTGCTGCCAGGCTTCGCGGGCAGCCACCAGCGCCAGTTGCCCGCACCGGTCCATGCGCTTCAGCTCGCGCGTGGTGAGATGCTCCGAGAGATCCGCGGTGACCTGTCCGGCGATGCGCACGGGCAGTTGTTCCGCCCAGTCCTCGTCCAGTGCGGCGATGCCGGACTGTCCCGCCAGCAGGCCGGTCCAGGTTTCCGCCACACTGGAGCCGAGCGGGTTGATGGTGCCGGCGCCGGTGATCAGCGCGCGGGGTTGGTCTGCAGGCATTGGTCGCTACTTTGCGGGGTTGTGGGTGCCGATGGGCACGAGGGTCAGATCGGGGTGGTTCTTCTCGATCCGGCGCAGGGCCCAGACGTCGTTGAACAAGGCGAGGTATTCGCCGTCGGACCTCAACAGCACCTCGGCGCCGGGGACGTTGGCCAGCGCCGGCATGGCGTCCGCCGTCGAAATCCTGGCGATGGAGTACGGCAGGCGCTCCAACCGCATGGGGGCGCTGAAGTCGTGCGCCATGCGGTCCTCCACCACCTCGAACTGCATGGGGCCGACGGCGGCAAGCACCGGCGCCTGGTCGCCGCGGACGTCGGAGCGGAGCACCTGAATGACGCCCTCGTGCTCGAGCTGCTCGATGCCGCGGCGGAACTGCTTGAACTTGCTGGGGTCCTTGGACCGGGCCACCTGGAAGTGTTCGGGGGCGAACAGCGGGATGGCCGGGTATTCCACCGCGCCTTCGAGGAAGAGGCTGTCGCCCACGCGCAGTGTGGAGGCGTTGACCAGGCCCACGACGTCGCCGGGGTAGGCCTCGTCGATGACCTCGCGTTCGCGGCCGAACACCTGCTGGGCGTACTTGGTGGCGAAGGACTTTCCGGTGCGGGTCTGGGTGACCACCATGCCGCGTTCAAAGACTCCGGAGCAGACGCGGATGAAGGCGACATGGTCGCGGTGGGCCTTGTTCATGCCGGCCTGGACCTTGAAGACAAAGCCGGAGAATGATGATTCAACCGGGCGCGGGGTGCCCTCAACGTCGGGCCGGGGCGCGGCGTGCGGCGCGAAGTCCACCAGGGCGTCGAGCAGTTCCTTCACGCCGAAGTTCAGGGCGGCGGAGCTGAACAGGATGGGGGTGGCGGTGCCTGCGTGAAAGGCGTCGACGTCGAATTCGAGGTTGGACTCGATGACCAGGCCGGCCTCGTCGACGGCGTCGGTCCAGTTGTTGCCCTGCGTCTCCGCGGCCTCTTCGGGCGTGAAGTACTCGGTCAGCGCGATGTTGGCGCCGGAATTGTTGCGCTGGAAGCGGGCGAAGCGGTCCTGGCGGAGGTCCCAGACACCGCGGAAGTCACCGGAGATGCCCACGGCCCAGGTCAGCGGCATGGGCTGCAGGCCGGTGCGCTCGGTGAGCTCGTCCATCAGCGCCAGCGCGTCCAGGCCGGGCCGGTCCCACTTGTTGATCACGGTGATGATGGGCAGGTTGCGCTGTTTGCAGACCTCAAACAGCTTCATGGTCTGCGTTTCCAGGCCCTTGGCGGCGTCCACGAGCATCACTGCGCAGTCGACGGCGGCCAGGACCCGGTAGGTGTCCTCGGAGAAGTCCGCGTGGCCGGGGGTGTCCAGCAGGTTGATGACGGTGTCCCGGTAGGAGAACTGCAGGGCGGCGGAGCTGATGGAAATACCGCGGTCCTTCTCCATCTGCATCCAGTCCGAGACCGTTTCCTTGCGGTTGGCCTTGCCGCTGGAGGCGCCGGCGGTTCCGATCACCTTCGCATGCAGGGCCAGGGCCTCGGTGAGGGTGGACTTGCCGGCGTCAGGGTGCGAAATGACAGCAAAGGTCCGACGCCGGGCCGCCTGTTTGTGAATCTCGTTGACCCGGGCGGGGCTAAGGACATCTTGGGACACGGTGCTACTTTCGCTGCGGTGGGGTTACCCCAAGGCGCTCGGCAGGCCTCAAGGGGAAGCATGGCTCTGTGACAGCCAAGTTCCAAGTTTATCGCAGTGCGGGCTGGCTCCGAAGGTGGCAGCTTGTCGCCCCCGAAACCAGCAGTTCAAGACTGCGAAACCCGTCCGGCTAGCTTGGGCGCATGATCCGGGAGCCGGGACCTTGAGTGGCTCCTGCGCCGTCGGGCACGCTGACCCGTAGGTGAGCCGCTGGACGGCAGCCGCTGTGTCCAAGCGGCCGGGCGTGTATGGCGATTTGCCGTCCCGTTGAAGGAACGCTGAACGGACAGTTTTATGGGCGGAGCGAATGCGACCGTTGCCGGTCGGCAGTTGCCTTCCGTCTTTTCCGGCACTGTCGGCATTGCGACACAGTGCCCGTCCAACCCGGCGGGCCCAGCTCGCCGTGTTCCTCCAGCCTCGGCAGCCAGAGGTCCATCGTCGCGGCCAGGTACTTCCCGGAGGGCCGGCCCGCGAGGTTCCAGATGCGGATCAGGGCCGTGAGCGTGTCATACCCGTACGGCCGCGGCCGCGGCTTGCGCGCCCCCGCCTTGGCCGGTCCCTTGCCTTCCTGGCCGCCGTCAAGGCCCGCCGCGCGTTGGCCGCGACCAGCCCGTCGTCGCGACCAGATGGTCCAGCATCACACCCTTGGCCTTCTTGGACGCCTTGGCGTACTCCGCGGCGTGCTTCTTCGTGATCTCCCGGCGCGCACCCATCGACGATGACTGACCCATCCGCCGAGCCCACCGCAGCGCCCGGACGGTGGCCGGCATTTCGCGAGCATTTATCAGATGAGGCACGCACCCCATTTTCGCGAGCACTTTAGATGAGTCTTGTCGCGACGTGTTGGGCCGGAGTATAACTGGGAGCCTGAGCAGTAGTCCAGCTGGGGCGCATTGTCGCATGGCGCCCCTAGGCAGGTTTGGATCACAAACTAGGAGGATTACCATGGTTCGCCGCATGCTTGTCGTACTTCTGGCCGCAGCCCTGATGTGGGTCGGAGCACCGGCCTTCGCCGCCGGACCCATAACGGAGACCATCAACGAGAAGGGTCTCGTCGAGACCTTCGTTGACGTGGTGCCCAGCTGCGAAGGGGGCGGGCCGCTTTACACGATCACTGCCACCAGCAACTTCGTGGTCCACGAAACGATCTTCGCTGACGGCCGGGTTCACGCCACGTTCACCCAGACAGGGACCTTCGTCGCCGTGCCGCTCACGGCGGGCCTTCCGAGCTACACAGGCAAGTTCACGGTCTGGGGCGGCTTCAACGACAACGGCAAGGTCGTCGAAGGCACATTCACCTTCAACGTGCGCGGGACAGGATCTGACGGGTCGACATTCAAGAACCATGTCAACGAACACTTCAACGTCCGACCGAACGGCACGGTCAACGAATTCTTCAACTGCCACTGAGAGCCCGACGCGACCGATGCCCCGCCGGCCCCACATCGGACCGGGCGGGTGGAGCATCGCGACTGGCTCCCAAGATCGACTCGCTCCGCATGACGCTGTCCGGAGGGTGACGCACATCCACGGGCGGGCGGGTCGAGGTAGACCTTCTGTCGGGAGCGTGCGCTCGTCATGTTTTTGGAGACAGGCCGAATTAAGGGGCACGGTACTGTGCTTGGAAGGGGCTGCCCCGTCTTGTTGTACTCCTGGTCGCCGGGACCAACTTGAGAGACTTCTTGATCAGTTTGATAGGCGTGCCGATGCGAAGTAGAGGCGGTGGTTGGGCCCCCGTTAGCAGTCCAGCGGCTATGCGATGGCTGACTGGTTTTCCTGCGTCCACGTATCCCAGTAGCGGATCGGCGTCATGCCGTCCAGGGATCCGTGGGCCGTTCAAGATTGTAGATAGCTTTCCATTCCTCGGCTAAGTATTTGGCTTCGGCCATGGTTGTGACTGTTAACCGGGAATGGCGGTTAAATCACAGTTTGAATGGCGGTTTGCCGTCCCGTTGAAGGAACGTCTACCGACACGTTCATCGGACTATACGGGGTCGACGCGTGCGGCAGAAGCTGCCGTTCGAGGACAACTAGTGTGGAGACCCGGTCACCGTCGCTCGACCGTCAGGCGATGGGCCTCTGCAGGCTGGGCGGGGGACTTCCAGATCAGCCATCCCCACCACAGTTGAACCGCTCCGAACAGCGCCCCGGAGAGCACTCCGGCGACGGGAATGAAAGGTCCGCCCAGAGCCAGGTACGCCGGGCCGCTGACGGCCAGCAGCACTCCGGCCGCGCGAGGAAATAGTGCCGCACGCGCGGCGGCCACTCCAATGACCGCCAGGCCGAGCACCCACCCGAGCGCTAGCAGCCCGGCCCCAATAGCCAGCCAAGATGTGAACATCGGCCCGTTGAGCTCCAACAACTGTGGGTCTCTGTCCGCCAGCACAGGAAAAACCAACGCTTCGAAGAAGCCAATGGCGGAACCGCCTATTGCGCCGGCGAAGGAGAACACTAATCCCACATGCCCTAACCGGCGTAGCTGGCCGTTGTGAACGGCGACGAGGCCGGCAGCACCGATGAACGCCAATGCAAACACAAAGATGCTCGCGACATGGATGGGCTGCCACACCTCCGTGTCCCGTACAACCTCATCAACGGGACGGTCAAAGATGCTTGGGTGCAAAGGCACGAGAGCAGCGGTGACTGCACCACTCACCGCAAGGGAGATGGCGGAAACGCGGACAGACACCTGCACTACGGCCACTCCCACAGTCTACTGCGCTACCCCTTCGCGGCAATGCCGCCTGACCGCGCCGCGCATAGAGCGGGCGCACTGAGGCGGGCGAATGTGTTGTCCGGCGCCGCGGGAGGCACACGTAGCTCTCGTCCACCCTGCAGAGTGCCCCGGTGAAGGATCCCCAAACGGGACTCCGACGCGGGAGACAGCGATGGAATGGCTCCGTCCCATAACTGAAGCCATCGGACAAATCTGCGTGAAAGACTCGCATAGTGAATGATGACTCAGAAGGTGCCTTGCACCATATCGAACTGTGGGTTCCTGATCTCCAAAGAGCCACGGCTGAGTGGGGCTGGATCTTGTCCACGTTGGGGTACGAGACCTATCAGACTTGGCCGCATGGAATCAGTTGGCTGAGGGGCTCTACCTACATAGTTCTGGAAGAATCGCCGGACTTGAGTGGCCGGCATCATTATCGAACAGCGCCTGGTTTGAATCACCTTGCATTCCATGCTGGTAGCCGATTACGCGTGGACGCGCTGGCTGGAGACAGTGCTGAGTATGGCTGGGCGCCGTTGTTCCCGGAGAAGTATCCACACGCAGGCGGACCGGACCATTACGCCGCCTACCTTGCGAACTCAGACGGCTTCGAAATTGAGCTCGTGGCCACGCATTAGGACCACTGGCTACCGATGTCTTCAAAACTGTCCCGTTGAGGGTTCCCCCTACGGACGGACTTTGGCCCGCTTCCATCGACAAGCTGCGGTCCAGCCGTTACTTTTCTCCACGCGGCCTTAGCGTACGTTTTTTTCCTTTTTCTGAAGCGACCCCTTGTACGGCGCGATTTTCGGCCTCGTCGTCCTGAAGCTGCTGCTCGGCACCGTCCTGCTTGCCGGGCGCCGTCGCCCCGCACCCTGACGG
>NZ_JBTNDQ010000019.1:0-98894 GCF_054510915.1 Pseudarthrobacter arbutini
TGACCACCGCGAAGCAAGGCCCTAAAAGCCAACCGCCCATCCGGGCACAATCAAGTGATTCTTCGATAGGAGCTACGCGGGCATCTTGACATGATTCCCCGGGGGAGACCCCGTTCAGACGTCCGGTTCAGACTTCCAGGAGAAGCCGCTGCGCCCGGGGCGCCAGTGTATGCTCCAGGACCAGGCAGGCAGCTCCAACGGCGCCGACGTCCTCACCGACTCCCGTGCCGACAACCTCGATGGTGTGGATCAGGCGGGCCGCACTGTTGGCGTCCACGAGCGCCGGGATCTTCTCCAGGTAGCGGTCGGCGATCCGGCTCCAGAAGGGCCCGCCGAACACAACCCGCTCCACATCAAGCGTGTTCGTGACGACGGAGACGGCCCGGGCCACCAGCACCGCTGACTTGTCGATGATCGCCAGGGCCTTGGCGTCGCCGGCATCGGCAAGGTCGCACAGCTGGGAGAAGCTCTGCTGCACTTCGGCTCCGCTGGTGTGCTTGCCGGACCCGTCCAGGATGCCGGCGGCAACGGCCTCCGCCACGAGCACCTGCGGGATGGCTGAGGACTTCACGCAGCCGCGCAGTCCGCAGTCGCAGACCGGGCCATCGGGGTCCACCACGATGTGGCCGATCTCGCCGGCGTTTCCTGACGTTCCACGGACCACCTCATCGTTGAGGACGATGCCGCAGCCGATACCGGTGCCCATGTACATAAAGATGAAACTGCCCGAGCCGCTGGGCCCGCCGGCCCATGTTTCGGCGACGGCGGCGCTGGTGACGTCCTTATCCACGAGGACGGAATAGCCGGTGGCTTTGGCCAGGGCGTCCCGAAGTTCCACGCGGTCCCAGCCCGGCAGCAGCGGCGGGTCCACCACGGTCCCGTTGTCCAGGTCGATGGGTCCCGGAGCGGCCAGGCCCAGGCCGGCGATCCGGCTGGTGTCCACGCCGGACTCGGCAACGAGCTGCTCGATCTCGGTGGCCATGGTGGACATAACGGCTGCAGGATCATTCCCGCCGGGTGTCTTAATCCGTGAATGCTGTACAACGGCGCCCACAAGATCGAGGACAACGAACGTGGTGACGGCGGGGTCCAGGTGGACGCCGATGGCATACATTCCGCCCGGGTTGAGGCGAAGCATGGTGCGCGGTTTGCCGGGGCCGCTGCCTTCCTTGCCGGCTTCGACGATCAGGTGCTGGTCCAGCAGGCGGCGGGAGATGTTGGAGATGGTCTGCGGCGAGAGGCCCACAATCTGGGCGAGCTCCACGCGGCTGAGCCCCCCGGATGACCGGCGGATGGCATCCAGGATGACCGTGAGGTTGAAGTCCCCCATGCGCGGAAGATTAGTCCCGCGCCGTGGCGCCGAGGACTGGCGGATTTCTGGCACGGTCTCCCCTAGGTTTTCGGCCGCGTATTCATGATGTCTGAATGGTACGTTACCTCCTGATCAACGCCCAGAGCCGGAGGTGGGGCCGCGCCGCGGCCGGAGGCGCCACCTTGCCGTGCTGGCACGCCTATGGCCGCCGGGTGCTGACCGCCACCGTGAACTTTGGATTGCCGCCCCTCACAGTGGTGGGACCCAGCAGCCGCTCCAGCGCCGGGAGGTACTGCAGGTGCCGGTTGAACACCGTCCACAGCTCACCGCCCGGCGCCAGGACCCTGGCTGCCGCCTCGAACAGTTTGATGCCCGCTCCGGCATGCACACTGGCGCCCAGGTGGAAGGGCGGATTCAGCAGGACCAGGTCGGCGCTTCCGGCCGGGAGGGTGCTCATGGCGTCATCCTGGAGGGCGGTAATCCGTTCCTCGAGGCCGTTGGCCTGCGCCGTGGCCCGGGCGGACGCGACGGCGGCGGCGGACCGGTCCGTGGCCGTGACCCTTGAGGCCGGGTTCTGGCGGGCGTACATGGCGGCGAGGATGCCGGTGCCACAGCCCAGATCGATGGCGTGCCCGGCTTCAGGCATCTCCGGCAGGAAGGTCAGGAGGAACCTGGTCCCGATGTCCAGTTTCGCTCCAGCAAAGACGGCACCGTGCGCAGCAACGTCCAGGTCCAGCTCGGCAAGGCGTTCGACGGCGGGACTCCACTCGTGCGTCTCAGTTTGCCGGGCGCCGCTGGCCAGGATGATCCGGGACTTCTGCCGTGCCAGCTGCGGCTGGACCGTCTCGAAGTGGCGTTCCAGGACCGCGTTCATTCCCAGGGACATGTGTTTGATCCGCCCGCCGGCGAGCAGCACTACGTCAGGGCCGGCATAACGCGCCACGGTGGCTGCGATTTCTTCAAGCTCCGCCAGCGTCCGCGGCAGTTGAAGCAGCACCAGCTCCGCGCCGGACAGTAGCTCCTCCCCCAGCGGCAATTGTTCGAACCCAGTGGCGTCAATGGCTCCGGGATCCGCCGCTGCGAGCCCCAAAGCCGCAGCGTTGTTCCGCAGGGCGCGCTCCCCAGTGATGAGATCCTCATGCACACGGACCCGGCTGACCCCCAGAGTGCCAAGCGCACCGAGGGTGAGAGCACCGTAGCGGTCGCCGATCACTGCCAGCCGGGTACGCGGTTCCGTGCGCCCTGCGGCGGCTTCGAGCAGCAGCCGGTCCGTGGCGTCCCAGGCCTGGAGGTTCGGGGCTTCGACATCCGGGTGGCGCCGGAGCGTGCCGAAGATGTCCTCAAGATTGTTCTGTGCCACTGGTTCCTGCCATCTGGTCATGTACTGGTTGTTGATGCGGTTGATGCAAGCGCGGGCAGTTTGAGGATGGCGGAGACGGCCGCCCGGCCCGCCCTGTTTGCGCCGATGGTGGACGACGACGGCCCGTACCCCACCAGATGGACGCGCGGTTCAGCTGCCACCTGGGTCCCTTCCATGGCGATGCCGCCGCCGGGTCCCCGCAGATGCAGCGGCGCCAGATGTTCGAGCTCGGCACGGAATCCGGTGGCCCACAGGATGACGTCGGCACGGAGCAAGCTCCCGTCGGTGAGCCGGACGCCGTCGGGCTCTATGGCGGTGAACATGGGGCGACGGTCCAGCGCACCCCGTTGCGCTGCCGCCCTCAGCGAGGGCGTCCAGATGAGGCCGGTCACGGCCACCACGCTTTGCGGCGGCAGTCCCTGCCGCACGCGCTCCTCCACGAGGGCGACGGCGTTGTGGCCGGCCTGGGCGTCGAACGCGGCGTCACGCCAGTCCGGTTCCCGCCGGGTGAACCAGCTGGTGCTGGTCACCTGCGAGACCTCGTCCAGCAGCCCGACGGCGGAAATTCCGCCTCCCACCACGATGACGTGCAGGCCGCGGAACTCCTCGGCGGAGACGTAATCGGCCACGTGCAGTTGCCGGCCCCGGAACGTGGCCCGGCCCGGGTAGATGGGCCAGAACGGCCGGGTCCACGTACCGGTTGCGTTGATGACCGCCTTCGCTGACCAGTCGCCGCTGTCGGTGCTGATCCGCAGGCGCCCCGCCGGATCGGCGTCTTCCCTGGCCACCGAGGTGACCTTGACCGGGCGCAGGACCTCAATTCCGAGGTCCCGCTCGTAGCCTTCGAAGTACCGACTTAGGAACTCCGAGCTGGGTTCCGTGGGATCCACGTCAGGCTTCGCGATGCCGGGAAGGTCACTGATGCCGTTGACCGTGGCCATGACCAGGCTTTTCCAGCGGTGGCGCCAGGCGCCGCCCGGGCCTTCCTCCGCGTCGAGGACCCTGTAGTCCAGCGCCCGGCGCTGCAGGTGGTAGGCGGCGGAGAGTCCCGCCTGGCCCGCACCGATGACCACAACGTCGGTGGTTACATAGTCCATGCCCCTGACCGGTTCCGGCTAGACCTTTTTCACCACGGAGGATTTGAGCTGCATCGGCCCCACGCCGTCCACCTTGCAGTCGATGTCGTGATCGCCTACACCGTCCATGAGCCTGATCCCGCGGACTTTGGTGCCTACCTTGATGACACCGGAGCTGCCCTTGATTTTCAGGTCCTTGATCACGGTGACCGTGTCGCCGTCGGCGAGGATGTTGCCCACTGCATCCTTGACGACCCTCGGCCCGGCCTCTGCCGTGGCCTCCGCTGCCTGGGCGGACCACTCGTGGCCGCATTCCGGGCAGACCAGGAGCGCACCCATCTCGTAGGTGTAGGCGCTGGAGCATTCGGGGCACGGTGGCAACGTCTCATTCACTCCCCCATGATAATCGCGCCACTGCGCTGACAGGCGCGCGCCGGCGTCGTACTGTTGGGCCTAGGCGGACGAAAGGCGAGGACCATGAAAACAGAAAAAGGGGCAGCGTCGCTGCTGGCGAACGCACTGGGCATCGTCCTGGGGACGACGGAGATACCGCTGAGGCTGCGGGCGTGGGACGGGTCCGAGGCGGGGCCGCCCGAGGCCCCGGTCCTCGAATTCAGGTCACGCCGCGCCCTGCGCCGGATCCTGTGGTCGCCGGGGCAGCTCGGGCTCAGCCGCGCCTATGTCGCCGGGGACATCGATGCCCCAGGCGACATCTTTGCAGCCTTCACGGCGCTCAGCTCGGTGGGCAAGTTTTCCGAGCCGGGCCCCTTCCGGCCCCTGACTCCGCGTGAACTGGCCACGCTGGTCAGCATTGCCGTCCGGCTGGGCGCGCTGGGCCCCAACCCCGCACCGCCGCCGGAAGAAGCAAAGGCCACGAGGAAGGGCCGGCTCCACACCCGGAAGCGCGACGCCGCGGCCATCTCGCACCATTACGACGTCGGCAACGACTTTTACGCCCTCGTGCTGGGACCCTCAATGGCTTACTCGTGCGCTGTGTGGGCGGATGGACCCGGCGGCGGCACCCCTGCCAGCCGCGGCCTTCCGGCCGGACTGGATGACGCGCAGACGGCCAAGCTGGATCTCGTCTGCCGGAAGCTGGGGCTGAAGCCCGGGACGAGGGTACTGGACGTGGGGTGCGGCTGGGGCAGCTTCGCGTTGCACGCGGCGCAGCATTACGGCGTCTTGGTAGTGGGCGTGACGCTCTCCACCGAACAGGCCGTGCTGGCGCGCAAACGTGCTGCCGACGCCGGCCTAACCGAAAACATCGACATCCGGGTCCAGGATTACCGGGATATCGCCGACGGGCCGTTCGACGCCATCAGCTCCATCGGCATGTCCGAACACGTGGGCCGGGAACAGACACCCCACTATGTCGACGTGCTGCACCGCTTGCTCCGTCCCGGCGGCCGGCTGCTCAACCACGCCATCTCCTGGAACGCCGGCCCCACCAAGCCGGACCCGGATTCGTTCATTCCGCGCTATGTCTTTCCGGACGGCGAGATGATCAGCCTGGGCGAGATGGTCAGCGCACTGGAGACCGGCGGGTTCGAGGTGTTGGACGTGGAGGCCCTGCGCCAGCACTATGCCCTGACCCTGCGGGCGTGGGTGCGCAGGCTCGAAGAGAACTGGGACGAAGCCGTCCGGCTCACCAGCCTGGGCCGGGCGCGGGTGTGGCGCCTCTATATGGCCTCAAGTGCCCTGGGCTTTGAAACCGGGATCACTGGCGTCAACCAGGTCCTGGTCCAACGTGCCGGCGGGGACGGGCCGCCGCTGCGCCGGAGTGATTGGTTCTAAGCACTCACTACTGGGCGCCCACTTCTCCGGCTCCCTGTTTGGGAGACAAAAAAATGAGCCACCCGACCGGGTGGCTCAATTTTTTGCGGACCTGCGTCCTGTTTGGTGGAGCTGAGGGGACTCGAACCCCTGACCCCCTGCATGCCATGCAGGTGCGCTACCAGCTGCGCCACAGCCCCAAACTTGTGCTCCTCCGCGGTTCAGACCGCCCGAAGCAACCTGATCAGCTTAATAGAAAACTGCGCGCGGCGCCAATCGGGAGCGCCAGCCAACAATTCATCGCTGGTTCGCGGATCCGCACCGTCAAGGCCGGGATCCGCGAACCAGCCTAGGACGCTTCAGCGCTAGGGTGCACAGGCGACGGCAGGTTCGTTGGTGGACCGGCCGGTACTTCTCCTTATCGATACTTCGATGCACGTTCTCCCGGTGGCGCCTGGCTGAACAGAGACAGAAGGATCCTTCGTGCTGGTCAGGGGGCCGTCGGTCTCGGCGTCCAGGACTCGCCAAAGATACATGTCCTCAGGTTGCGGGCTGGGATTCTGCCAACTGAAAACAACACCTTTGTCCCCGACTGTTCCCGCGAGTCCTGTGGGGGCAGGCACAATACTTTCCACCACCGGATCGAGGGGAACGGACGTCTGGGGCGCGGACTGGCCTGCGCCCTTCTTGTCCGCCTCGCCCGCTTGGCCAGTCATCAGCGTTGCGGCAATGGCACCGCCCACCACAATGACTGCAGCCGCCCCGATAATGGTTGGCACGAGCATGCGTCGCTTGGCCGGCTGGCTGACTTCTGACGACGGAGGCTCCGACGGCGGCCGCAGGAGTGTGTCTTCGATCGGCGGCGCAACAGGCAACGGGAGGCCTGCCTCATGACGTCCGGCCGGTTGTCCACCCCCGCTGGCATGCAGCCCGTCGCGGAGGACGGTGTCGTCCGGGACTCCGGCAATTGGCTGCACGTAATCAGGGTGGCGTCCACGGCTTGGAGCCTGCGGCGCAGTGGCTTCGGGGCTGATGCTGACAATGCTCCGGATCCGCGTCAGTCCGTCGTCGTCATCGTTCTCATCGATCTGATCGGCACTGTCGTCCACCACGTCCACGGGCGTAACTGCCATGTGCATATCGATCTGGACTTTTTGGAGGGCCCTGGCAAAGGCGAGGGAGGTTTCGTACCTGTCGCCCGGGCTCTTGCTCATGGCTTTCGCCAGGGCTTCCTCCAGCATGGGCGGCACGTCGTCCCGGCCCAATGCTGGGAGCGCCGAATTTTCGATCCGGCCCAGGATGTCGCTGCTTGAATTGGCAGCACCGGGAACTTCGAAGGGAGACCTGCCTGCCAGCAGGGTATAAACGGTCGCGGCCAAGGCATATACATCGGACTGGGGGCCGCTCCACGGAGGGCTGCCGAATGACTCCGGCGGCGACCACGGGATGGACATGCCCACGGCATCCTGCTGATTTTCCTGGGTGGCTGAGATGCCAAAGTCTGTAAGTGCCGGCTTGTTGTATTCGCTGATGAGGATATTGGCCGGTTTGATGTCCCGGTGGAGGATGCCTGCCCGGTGCGACGTTTCCACAGCACCGGCAACCTGGATGCCTATCCGGAGTGCTTCGGCCGCACTGAAGCGTTCGCGGCGGTACCGGACCTGAAGGTTGGCCTTCGGGAAGTACTCCATGACCAGGTACGGCCGGCCGTCGGAGGACAGTCCAGCTTGGTAGATGGTGACGATGGACGGATGCGCGGACAGTGCCGCCATCAGGTTGGCCTCAGCCGTGAACTGCTGCTCGGAGCCGGACGAGAGCCTTTCCACGAGCAGCACTTTGACGGCCACGCGCCGACCCAGCACATCCTGGTACAGGAACACGTCAGCGAAGCCGCCGGACCCCAGGACACTCTGATACGTGAAGCCCTCAATCCGGGGTGGTGGACCTACGAGTCGCTTAGGGCTCATGATTCCTCCCGGAACGTGACGGTGACGCCTTCGCCTAGATCCAGTACATCCCCGAAACTCAGCATCGTGGCCTCACGCGGGTGAAGGCGCTCCGGGTCGCGTCCGGTCCGCAGGAGACGGGTGCCGTTGGTGGTTTCCTGGTCGACGGCCAGGACATGATCGCCTTCCACCCGGATTTCCACATGGTTCCGGGATATGTCTTGGGTGGGACTTGGCACCGTCAGCAAGTACGGGACCATGTCGGCAACCGCACGGGTGCTTTTCGGCCTTCTGCCAATGATGACGTTCCGGTCCAACACCACGGACTCTCCGGTGGACACGTCGAGCCTGCCGGCGTTGCGGGCCGCCGCCGGCTGTCTCGCAGCTGGTACCGCCTGCACGGGCGTTCCGCTGCGGCGCCTCATCTCCGCCAGAGCTTCGATGGAAATGGTGTCATCGTTGTCCGGTTCGCCAGGCTCAGCGACTGCGTCCCAGGGAAAGTCCGGGAGGCCGTCGATGACGCCACCGGGGGTACTCGGCACGTGGAACGGTCTGGCGGGCGGGAGAGCGGGGTATTCCGGTGGACTCAGTACACCAGGCACCGGAAGGCTGGGCGGGTGCAGGTCGCCTGCCGTGGCGGACAGTTGCCTCTGGGGGGCCGTTGGCTCCTGCCCGGCGCCGTCGCCGTCTTCCTCGCCGCGGATGGCCGCCCCTTCCACGGACCTGGCAATCGTTTCGCCGGAGAGCAGCCAGTCGTAGTCAGTTCCTTCCGCGTCCCCAGGATCTGAGATGGTGTGGGAAGGATCGTGCACGGGGGATGCATGCCAGCCGTCCCCTGCCTCGGCCTGCGTGGACTGAGGTTCCGTCGGCGCCACGGGCTGCGGTTCAGATGTGGTGGCGCCAACCGGCACGAGTTCCTCGGCCGGCACAGGTTCGGGCGGCTGTGCCTGGACGGATACGGGCTCCGGACCCTGCTGACGATCCGGAAACGGGAGCACGACGCTCAGCCGATCCGCGCTCAGAACTACGGAGATTGCGGAGCACGGGACCACTCCGTCGGCGATCGGCAGGGACTCAGGGAGGCCGATTTCCGTTCCCGTCCCGAGAGCCGTGACGATCTGGACCATATCGGGGTTACTCGACACTCTCTCGCTCCAGGTAGACACACGGGCGCCACTGACCGTGTACTCGCCCGCGTCGTCGTCCCCCACCACACCGACCTCCAAGGGGCCCCGCACCGCTATGCCGGCTTCGGTGCCGGTAAAGCTCACAACAGCAAAGCTGGGAAGGGCCGAGAGGCTCGTCCCGAAAGCGCCCGTGAGAACATCCAGCACGCCTCCAAGTCCTTTGCCGGAACGCAGCGAATGCCAGATCCGTTCCACGAGATTGGTATCAAGGTCCCCGGGCAGCACAGCGACGCCGTGCTCGGTCACAACCCCCAGCCACTCACCGGTCCGATAGCGGTGCATCATTTCTCCTCACCTGTTCTCCGCAGGGTCGCCAGGGCTTCCCGCGGGATCGTTTCGTCCGGGTCGTGATGTTCCCCCGCAGAGCCTGCATGCTGCGGACTCGTCGTTGGCAGCTCCGACCCCTGGCCGTCAACGGCCATGGCATCGACAACCAGCACAGTGACGTTATCCCTGCCACCATGCAGGAGAGCCTCATGGACCAGTCTTGTTGCGGCATCCTGTGGTGACGATTCCTCCAGCAGGACTTCCAGGATCCGGGCATCGGCCAGCTCGTTGGTCAGCCCGTCGGAACAGACCAGCATCCGGTGACCAGCTTCAGCTGGAACGAACCAGTAGTCCGCTTCGCCGGAGCTCCCGGCGCCAATGGCACGGGTGACAACATTCCTGCCTGGGCTTCCGGCGGCTTCGGCGGATGTTAGCTCGCCCCTGTCCACCTGTTCCTGCACCACAGAATGGTCCACGCTGATCTGCTCAAGCGTGGATCCCGCGAGCCGGTACGTCCGCGAGTCCCCGATGTTGAGTACGAGCCAGTAGGGCAGCCCACCGGCTTCGGAGATGGCAACGCCGGTGAGCGTAGTCCCTGCGCTTTTTCCGGTTGCGGGCAGCCCGAGTACCCTGCGGGTTGCCTGGGAAATGGTTTGCCTCACGTCGTCGAGCCCGACGGATGGCCGCAGGGCCAGCTCTTCGAAGGAGCTCACCACCATCGAACTCGCAACCTCGCCGGCATCATGTCCGCCCATGCCATCCGCGACAAGGAACAGGGCACCTCCTGCGAGGTACGAGTCTTCGTTGGATGTGCGCCGCCGACCAGTGTTCGAGGAGGCGCCAAAGTCCACCGTGATCCGTCTCGCCGGCCCCGTCTCCGAGGCGGGACCTTCGATCCCCGTCATTCACCCACCACAGTGATCCGGAGGTCCCCGAGGACCAGGACGTCGCCGTTGCCGGCATAGGAACGCGTCGAGCTGCTGACATCCAGGTGCTCGCCTGTGGTTCGGACGATTTTGGTGCCATTGGTGGATCCCCGTTCCTGGACCCAAAGGCGGCTTCCGTCGATTCCGAATGCCAGGTGGGTTTTGGAAACCGTCTTCGTGGCATCCCGGACAGGGATCAACTGCGCGGCTGCACCCGCCGCGTGATTCGGCTGGCCTTCCGGGTCTGCTGGATTCCGTCCGATGAAGCCTCGTGCAGCCAAGTGGATGTCCTGTCCGTCATCGAGGCGGAGGCACCAGGTTCGGTGGGCCCTGGCTACGACGCCGATGCGGGTGGCGTCCAGGTCATCGTCGTCATCGGCCAAGGCCGCGGGCACTGGCTGCGGCTGCGGAGCCGGAGCATTGGGCTGCCAGGATGGCACTGACGGTGCAGCCGTCACCAAGCCCGGGGCGAAGCCCGGCGGTGGTGGCGGTGGTGGCGGAACGGGCGACGGCGGCTGCACCGGTGACACGATTGGCGTTACCGCTGCGGGCGCGGGCACTTGGGCAACGAACGGCGCTCCGTTCCGGGGCGCACCAACCGTGGCAGACTCCGCTAGCCGGCGGCGCTCGTCAATCATCCACGTGTTGGTGGCTTTGTCATGCCAGCCCCGCCGCTGCCCCGAATCGTCAAACAGGGGCGAAAAAGGCCCAACGACTATCAAGCCGCCAAGGGCGAACACCACGTTCCGCCCTGCTGCCCGCCAAAATCCGGGTGCGCCCAGTGTTTCCAGGGACACGAGCCGCACCCCAGTCAGCTTCATGCCGAGGCTCTGGCCGCGACCGAGCATGGCTACGTAGATGATGGCGAGCAAAATCCACAGGGCGGGCAGGACGAACCCGATGACATTCATCAAGGTGATGGCAGTGGAGTAATTCCCTGATTGTGCTGCGCCGAGCATCGCTCCGAATGAGGCGAAATACAGCCCGATGTAGATGCCTTGGAGCAGCAGTCCATCAATGACATTGGCCCAGATCCTGGCTCCAATGCCGGCGCTGTAAAACCCCGGACCCGCGTGTAGTACTTCGGGAATGCGCCCGACTTCCTGGACCATCTAGTTCTTCCTTTTCCTGGCGATGAACGCCATGCCAATGGACGTCCACGATCCGCGCAACGAGCGCAGCGAGGCACGTGCCTTGAACCGTTTCCACGGTCCGACGCTGTTGTTCATTGAGCCGATGATCCCGTCCACCTCCTGCCAAAAACCTTCAAGCTCATGGGGGCTTGGTTCAACGGGCCCAAACACGCCGCCGTCGATCCGTTCCGCGAGAGCCACAATTGATGACTGTGGGTACTTCGATTCCAGGGCATTGGCGCCCTCCTGCCGGGTGACGCCGGGCAAGATTCCGACGCCAAGATCGGTTGCGGCGTCCAGCAGCTCGTCCCAACCGCCGCTGAACCGGTCAGCGGTGCTGTCCGCGTTCGCGCGCCTCATCCGGCGTTTCCGTTTCAAATAGAAAACCAGGAGAACGGGACCCAACAACAGGATTGCGACGCCGAGGAAGCCTCCGCCAATCCCCAACACGGTGAGCAGCGTCCCCCAGGGGTTCCCGCCGTCGTCGTCCCTCTCGTCGTCCGGCAAAACTTCCGGCGGCAACTCCGCGGGTTTCTGCGGTGGAAGCGGAGGCTGGAGTACCTGCGCGTTTTCCTGGGACTTCTCTTTGATCTTCTGTTCCTGCGGAACCTGGTCTTCAGGGGGTGTGGGGTCGAAGGTCACCCACCCTGCCCCCTGCAACGCAATTTCCACCCACGCATGCAGGTCACTGCCCGTGATCTCGACAGCGCCCCCGCCGTCTTCCTCTGAGTGAAACCCCAGCACGACGCGGGCAGGCAGTCCCAGCGAGAGTGCCTGGAGCGCCATGGCCGTGGCGTACTGTTCGTCGTCGCCCACCATCTGCGTGGCTCCCAGCAGCGCCGCGATGCGTTCCGCACCATGGCCTGCCCTCGAAACAGCTTCACCCTGAAGGCCGTGGCTGAAGAACCCGTCGGTATGCAGCTTCGCCTCGAGCGCCCGGGCCTGCAGCAACGCGGTAGTGTTCGAGCCCGCGGCAGACTGCGCCGAACCGGACACCACGTCCGGGACTGCAGCCGCCGCAGGAAGGGCGATATCAGCGGAATCGCGATCACCCAACTGCTCATCCGACAGGACCGTGGGGATGGATACTTCCGCTGTGTAGGTATCGCCGGCCTGTAGACCGGCCGTGTTGATAGCCGTCTGGCTTTCACGGTTGTAGTGCAGCGCCTTCGTCAGGACGTCCACGCGGGGTCCGCCAAATTGCACAGTCTTAAGGTCCCCCACACCGGGAACCCAGACCCCTTTGAAGGCCTCGATCGTGACGGCTATTTCGGCCGTGACGGGCCCACGGTTTTCGCCCACGGATGAGCCGATTCTGGCAAACGAACCCGACCCCGTACCGCCGTCGCCAGCCACGTTGTACACGATGCCGTCGTACGCGTCGAGGGTGGCGAGCCGGATGCGGGCGTCGCTTGGCAAGCCGGTGACTGTGAAGAGGGTTTCGTCCTTTTGGTCACGGACGTACTTGCGGAATGGAACCAGCGGGCTTGGGTAGGCGTTAAGGTCCAAGGGAGGCACCAGGGAATCCCTCAGGACCTGGCGCTGGGTGACGGGTTCAACGGAGTAGGCAGCAACTGAGCCGAACAACAGGCCAGCTGCCAGGACTCCGGCGCCGGCGGCTATGGCACGGACCCGCAGGGACCTCCGCCATCCGCCGCTGTCCGCCACGTGGGGTTGCGGGGCGACCATTCGACTGCGGTGGCCTCGGCTCCATGCGTACCATGCGAGTGAACCTGCGAACACGAATGAGGCCCGCAGCACGGGTTCCACCGGGTCCTTGGTGCCGAATGCCACAGCCACCACAAAGTGTGCCGCCACGGGAAGTAGGGCCACGGCCGGCCGGCTGAGCCGGAGTGCGAAGCTGCCAGCCAGCACGCCGGCCAGCAAAGCTGCCAAGTACGGCAAGACTGCGAGATTCTCATACGTTCCGGCCGGAGGCTGCAGCGTCAGGAGCTGCTTCCAGGACAGCACCGGTCCCAGGGCGAGTTCGCGCAGGGTCTCCAGCGTGGGCACTGCACCTGCGATGGCCGTGGGCCGCAGCGCGATGGCTCCCCCGAACAGGAAGTAGGCCACTGTTGTGGCGCCGGCTATCGAGAGGATTCCCCACCGCCAGCGCGCTCCCAGCAGTGCAACGCCCAGGCCCAGGAAAGCGCCTCCGAGACCGGCAACAAGGTAGTCAGCACCTTCGAACACACGGCTGAAGCCGAGTGTCCCGGTGGCCAGAAGCAAGAGGAACAAGCCGAGCTGGACCAGGTCGCTGATCAGTGTCCCTGGCTCCAGTGCCCGGCGGGAAGTGGCTGCCTGTGTCATTCGCCGACCCTCCGCACTCCGCGGGAGAGGTCCTCGAGGTGCCCGAGCGTGAGCATGGAAGCTCCAGCGATGCTGCGCAGTCCCAACTCTTCGTCCCGGACACACCGTATGACAGTTGTACGGACACCATGGGGAATTTTCCGAATCGCTGCTTGAATCTCTCTCATGTCCACACGGCCACCGAAAATGACTGTAATCACCGAGGCATTGGCAACATCCGTTGCCACTTTCTGTGCGAATGCGCCCGGGGCAGAGTGGCGCGGCTTCGCAAAAGCTGCATCGAACGCGTCGACTGCAGCCAGTCCGTCGAGGAGGCGTTTGCCCGTGGGGGACGGGACCACGTTGTCGTGGGTTACGACCGTGACCTCCTTCTCTTCCCGCAGGCTCTGGAGGGCAATCGATCCGCACACTGAGATGGCCAGCTCAAACTCGACATCGTCCTGGTAGTGCTCCGGGTTAGTGGACAGTGCGACGGCCAGGTGGGATCGCCGCGTCTCTTCGAACTGCCGGACCATCAGCTTGCCGGTGCGGGCACTCGACTTCCAGTGGATGTAGCGCCGGTCGTCGCCTGGCACGTACTCGCGGAGCGCGTGGAACGAGATGTCGTCGCTCGCCAGATCCTTGGTGGGCAACCCGTCAAGATCCCGGAAAAGGCCTGACGATGAATTGCTCAGTGACGTAGTCCGCGGGTGGACAAACAGCGGCACAGCCTCTGTCCACGCCAGCTGGCGGCGAAGCAGTCCCAGGGCGTCGCCCCTGATTGACCTGACGGGCCCCACCGAAAGGACCGTTCTGCGGTTTGTCGGGATGGTGAACAGCTCTTCATGCGTTTCGCCGGAGTCAAGGCCAGGCAGGTGGAATGAGGCCAGGCCCTGTCCAACGGGCAGTTCAATCCGTGCGGGCAACAGCCTGTGCTTCGCAGTGTTTTCCACGTCAACCCGGCCCACCGCCCGTTCACCGACAACAACCCGGTTGCGGGCGAGATCGAGGGTGACGCGGTACGAGAGCTTGCCCAGCACAAACGGCAACGCCACTACAACGAGCGCGACGGCGATGAACGTCCAGGTGTTCAGCTCCTGCCACCCCCAGGCCACTGCCCCCGTGGCCGACAGGGCGGCCACACCCATAACGGCCCAACCGAACGACGTGGGCACTTTCAGCAGGCGCGCTGCGGCCGCCGCTGCAGGGGAAACGAAGGGTCCCGCGATCCTGCCGATCGGGGCACCGTAACGGCTGACGGCTGACAACGCCGTTCCGATCCTTCTCCTTGCTGCTGCCGCTCCGGACGATGCTCCCCGCGCGGCGGCTGCGACCGCTGCCCGTGCGCTTTTCGCGCCGGTGATGACCTGGCTCATCCAACCGGCTGCTTGGCCAGTGGCGCAGCCACATCGGCGAGCACCCTGGACAGCACCTTTTCCGCGGTCATGCCGGTAAACTCGGCCTCCGGGTCGATGGTGATGCGGTGCGTCCAGACCGGTGCGGCGAGCCGCTTGATGTCGTCCGGCAGGACGTAGTTCCGGCCGTTCGCTGCCGCCCAGACCTTGGCCGCCCGGATCATGGCGAGGCTGCCTCGAATTGAGACGCCGAGCTGTGTTTCGGGCGCGTGGCGGGTTTCCTGGGCCAGTTGGGCGGTGTACCTCAACACCGCGCCGTCCACGTGGACCCGCGCGGCCAAGTCCGCCATGTCTGCAACCGCCTTGGTGGTGACTACGGGGCTCAGTGTTCCGGCGGGGTTACGGACCGCCGCGCCGGCCAGGATCTTCTCGGCCGAATCGAGGTCCGGGAATCCGATGGACGTCTTGATCAGGAACCGGTCAAGCTGGGCTTCCGGAAGCCGGTAGGTGCCGGCCTGCTCGATCGGGTTCTGGGTGGCGATGACCATAAAGGGCCGGCCCACCTCGTGCCCCACACCGTCTACGGTCACCCTGGATTCCTCCATGACCTCCAGCAGCGCGGATTGTGTCTTGGGCGATGCACGGTTGATCTCATCGGCCAGCACAATCGAGGCGAAGATCGGCCCCTTGTGGAAGTCGAACTGCCGGGTCTGCTGATCGTAGATGGTCACGCCGGTGACGTCGGATGGCAGCAGGTCAGGCGTGAACTGGATACGGTTGTTGGTGCCCTGGACACTGGCCGCGAGGGCGCGCGCGAGTGACGTCTTGCCCGTACCGGGGGCGTCCTCCAGGAGCACGTGCCCTTCAGCCAACAGTGCTGTGCAGACAAGCCGGATGGTCTCGGGTTTGCCCAGGACTGCCAGCCCTACGTTGTCAACAAGCTTCGCAAACGTGTCCGCAAACCACGCGGCGTGTTCCTCTGTCAGTGCCATTTCGTCGTTCCTTCGTTTGATTTGCTGCCGTTGAAGATGCGGCTGTGCGCCGTGGGACCAGGCGTTACCATGCGCCCTGTCCCTGGTAGCGGGTGGTAGTCATAACGCCAATGATTTCGACTTCGATCCACTCGTGCCCTAGTCCGCCATAGTTCGTCCAGCAGTTCAGCTGGACGGAGCCGTCAGCCGGGAAAAACACGGGCGCCATGTTGGTGCCATTCGGCCATCCTCCTGGCGAGCCGTCGGCACGGCATGTATACCGGTAGTTACCCGCGGGGAAGTTCCGCGTGTTGACAACCACGTTGTACGCATTTCCGGTGTTGTGGCTTCCCCTTGAGATCCAAGCTTCCTTGGGGGGCGGATCGGCGCTGCGGGCGGAGGCCGAATTTGTGCTCGACTGGCCGGCGGCGTCGGTGGCACGTACCTGGATGCTGTGCGTTTGTGAATAGCCGTTGCCGACCTCGCGGCTGCCGCTGCCAACACCGACGCCGGACCAGCCGCCGCCGTCCACGTTGACCTCCATGCTGACGATGTCGCGGCCGTTCCGGGCCGGGGCTGACCAGTTGAACGTGACGGTCTGGCTGTTGCCGTTGGCCGTTACGCCGGGCTGACCTATAGGCCCGTAGGGGGCAACAGAATTCGACGGCGCGGAAGGTGAACCCTCGTAGCGTTCGCCGTCGAGCGTTGTGACGCCGCGGACGGCGATGGAGTACTGCCCGTTGTTCGGCACTCCGGCCGTGATGCGGTTGTTCACCCAGTCGGACCGCCAGGCGCCGCCGCTGACACTGAACTGGTAGCTGATTTCGTTCGCGTTTGCTCCGTTGGCCGATCCTGGCGTGTACGTCACGGATACCTGGTTGTCTCCCGCAGTGGCCACAACATTGGTGGGAGCTCCGGGTGGCACAAAGGCCCGTCGCGGTGCCGACGGAGCGCTGGCATTGGAGGCCCCGGCCTTGTTCCGGGCGGTCACGGTGAACGTGTAGTCCGTGGAGGATGTATCCACGGAAACCGCCTGTGACAGCTGGCCGGCAGGAACGGCCACCGTCTGAACTACGGCACCGCCTCTCAGCACGTTCAGGGAGTAGCCGGAAACCGGGTCACCATTGGGGTTGGCGGCGGCCCATGAGACCCGGAGCTGCGCCTGGCTGCCCACAGGGCTCAGACGTTCAGTGGTGGGGGTTCCCGGGGCACCGGGGATGCCAGCCGGAACACTGTTCACGGGGTCCCCGCCGTAGGGTCCCCACTCTGAGGGCTGCGGGGCCTTGTTATGGGCCTGCACGCGGAACTGGTAGCTGGACCCGTTGTCCAGTCCCGTCCAGGTCACCGAATTTCCTGTCGCTGTGCGCTGCGAGGCACCCGCAAAGGCACCGGAAATTTCTACCGTGTAGGAAGACACAGCGGAGCCGGGGCTGGCGGGCGTGGGCCAGGACACCTCGATCTGCTTATCTCCGTACTTAAGCGTGGGCGCCGCAGGCGCTGTTGGCCTCGCATCCGGTCGGGCAGGGGCGGACGCGGGAGAGGGCTGCGACTCCCCTACTGGGTTCTTGGCCGTTACCGTGAAGGTGTATTCGACGTCGTTTGTCAGGCCGCTCAGGGTGCACGTAGTGGTGGCGCACGCCTGGCTGAATCCCTGCGCGGACTTGACCGTGTATCCCGTGATTTCCGCGCCGTTGTTCGACGCCGGCGCCCAGGACAGGACAACCGTACGGTCCTGGATCGAGGCAACACTCGGCGTTGACGGCGCATCGGGTTTGCCCTTGACCGTCAGCCTAATGCGGCCGTCAACCTCGCGCTCGGGATCTCCCGTGGCGTCGGCGATCCGGTACCGCACCACCATCGTTCCCACGAAGTCACCGCCAGGAGTCACCACAACCTCGGTTCCCGAAACGGTGGCCGTCCCGGTACCGGTTTCCACCATGGCGGACACGAGCTTGAGTGCCTGGTCCGGGAACGGGTTGGTGTCGTTGGCCAGCACAGCAACGCTGCTCGGCTTGCCCTGCTGGGCGTCGGTGAGGACATCGTCGGTTGCCGTGGCCAGCGGCCGGGTGGAACCTGTCACCTTGACTTCCACAATGCCGGTCACGGGATTCGACTTTCCGTCGGTCACTTCAATCTGGATGGTGCCCGAGGTCCCCTTCGACGTTTCCTTGGCCGCACTTACCAGGAGTTCCTGGCCTTCGACGGCGGCGGTCACTCCGGCTGGCACCCCACCGGTTACCTTGAAGGCCAGACGTTCCAGGTCGCCCGGATCGTTGTCCTTGGACATTGCAGCCAGGCTGACTCGCTGGGCCGATTCACCGGGAGCCACTTCGACGCTTCCGCCAACGAACGTGGGCGGCCTATTGGACGGGCTCAGGACGGTGATGGGCAGCGACAGCACAGCTTTTGTGCCGGTGGGATCGTCCGGTCCGTTGCCGTCGGTCACTTCAAAGCTGACGGCGTCCGCTCCCGCGTAGTCCTGCACTGACGTGTACACGAGATGCGACTCGTCCTTGACCAACGGTTCGCCGTTGGAATGTGCGGCTTTGACGCTTTCGGCCACAGTGATCCGCGGTGTCTTTCCCTCTCCAACGATGACGTAGTCGGCGAGGCTGATGGTGACGGGCTCGCCACTCTTCACTTCAACCGGCTTGATCGGCAGCTTTAGGCTGGGCCTGCTGCGGTCTGAGCCCGGGACGAAAACGAAGGCGGAAGCCGTGAGTCCGTCCGCGTCTGTCACGGTATACACGACGGTCTGTGCGGTTGGCTGGAGCTTGACTTCCACCACTCCGTCAGCCAGCACCGTTGCCGACGCATCCTTGACGCCCACCCTGAGCTGGGAGGCCACGCCGTCGGGATCTTCATCGTTGGCAAGGACCTGGACGGTGACAGACTGCTTTCCCGCAATCTCTGCGGCCGGGACACGGTCGTCCCTGGCGATCGGAGCTTCCAGCTTGGCGTCGGCAGAGACGGTCACCTGCAAAACGCCGTCGGCCTCGGCGCCCCAGGTGTCCTGCACCTTGTAACGGATGGTGAAGATCCCTGGTGATTCCGGGGCGTCAACAAGGACTCGGCTTGAGACCACCCTGGCCTGCATGCCGGCCGGGACGTCGAGCCCATCTGCCACGAGCGACAGCACGTCACCGTCAGGATCTGTGTCATTGACCAGGACCGGCACAACCACTTGGCGCCCCGGACGGACAGTGTAGACGTCCTTGACCGGATAGGGCTTCTGGTTGCTGGCCGAAGGCAGCGAGATGCCCACCAGCACTGTGGCCTGCGCTTCCGCGCCCAGTCGGTCCCGCACCGAGTACGTAAACGTATCTGTGCCTGCCGAGTCCTCGAAGGCTTCATAGACCAGCCAGCTCGCACCGACCTCGACGATTCTCCCCTTGACCGGTGCCGACACCTGTCCCAGGAGTTCCACTGAGTCCCCATCAGGATCGATCTGGTTCATGGAGATGGGGATGCGGACAGTGCTTCCGGCCAGGACCCGAGCTGTCGCGTCAAGTGGCCGCGGCGGTGTGTTGGTTTCCGCGTTCGGGCCAACGATACGGATGGTCACGTAGCCGGAATCCTTCTGGCCTAGTGAGTCCACCACTTCGTACGTGGCGTACACCGTTTTGGCAGTGTTTCCCGCCCGGAACTTCAGCGAATTCTCGGCGATGAACATGTCGCCGTCGTTCGGATCGATAAACGGCTGGATAAGGTCGGGATCAAGGGAGATGGTGTCCCCGTTGGGATGGTGGTCGTTGTCCAGCACCGGGATTGACACAACATCGCCGGCCCGGACAGTGGCGGTGTCGTCAACCGCAACAGGAGGCTGAAGCTTCGACGGAGCCGGGACTGGAATAACCAGTACCTCCCCCTTGGCTGTCAACGCGCCATTCGAAACGGTGTAGCCGATGCTCGTGGGGCCGGCGATGCCGGAGAGGTCTGAAATCCGCAGGACCCTGTGTTCGAGCACGGCGACATTGAGCCCGGACTGAGCGGGTACGGAAACAGACTGGACCACCAGGATGCCGCCGGCAGGATCAGAGTCATTCTGCAGGACGTCCACCAGCGTGTCGCGGCCAACGGGCAGCAGTGCCACGTCCCGGACCGCGATAGGCGGAAGGGATCCGGCGCTGGCCTCCTGGACATCCACGCGCACCAGGCCAAGGGCGGATCCGGGTCCGTCAGTGGCCAAATACTGGACGTAATAGGTTCCGGGCGAGGCAGCAGTCACCACGAATGTTCCTGCCGAGTAGTCCGGGGTGAGCGTCAATCCGGCGGACTCATCCACTTTGGCCAGCCTCAGCGGGCTCCCGCTTGGGCTGACATCGTTGAGCAGTGGGGTCACTGTCCCGGCCTGCCCGGCGATGATCGTGACGTGATCGGGATTCGCGATGGGTTTGGTGGTGCCTACTGCCCGGACATCAACGCGCATGGTGCCGTCGCTGCTGTCCTGTCCGTCAGAAACAACGATGGACATTTCCTGTGGCCCGAGGACGTCACCGGTGGCCTTGTATGTGACCACGCCGTCCGCGCTGAACTCTAGATCGCCTGTGCCCGACGTGGCGGCGGCGGCGAGGAACAGGTCGTCGCCGTCGGGATCCGTCCAGTCCCCCAGCACGTTCATGGTCCCGGTCCCGCCCTGCTCAAGCACGAGGTTTGGGATGCGCTTTTGGACAGGAGCCTTGTTGGAGCCGGCAGCAGTCACTGTCAGGGAAACGGATGCTTCCGCCTCGCCACCCCGACCGTCGGAAATTTTGTAGCGGAAACCATCGGTTCCCGAAGCCTCATCCCTGACATCAATCTGCAGCGCCTTGCCACCATAGATCGGTTGGACCGATCCGATTTTCGGACCTTCGCCTACCACTCTTGCTGTCAGGAGGTCTCCGTCAGGATCGTTGTCGTTGTCCAGGACTGACAGGATGATCGTGCGGCCCGGGCGTACGCCCAGCTGGTCGTCCTGGGCCACGGGAACCCGGTTCTGGTCCTCGCGTTTGGGCAGGGAATTGGACAGAGACTCGGTGGGAGAGTCCTCCTCCTGTTCCTCGTCGTCTTTGTCCGGCAGGGGTTTGACGTCGTCCCAGTTGTTGGCCATAACCATGTTCTGGTTGACGAGCCACACGACACCGCTGGAAAGGTCGTTCAGCACTACAACATCCCTGTTGACCCTGAACACCAACTCGCTGCGGGTTTGAGTCTTCTCAAGGTCCTTGAGGAGGTCATCGCTTTCGCCACGGCAGTCGCGGACATACTTTCCGGAACCGTTCCAGGCGGCGTACGAACAGCCGCGCAGGTGGACCGGAGCAATGGCGCTGCCCTTGGCGCCGGTGTCCGTGATGACCGCCTGCCCACCATCGAGTGGCTGTGTGACGAGGCCAGTGGCGGTGGCAATCACAACGGAGTCGTTGTCCGGGCCACTCTGCTGCAGGACGGCGCCTTCGGCGTTGTCCACTTTGACTGACTTGCCGCCGGGCAGGAAGAGGGTGGACGTGTGGGAATCGAAAACAACAGTCTGGCTACCCACAGCCGCGACAGATAGCTTGGATTCCGGAGTGATTCCCTGGAGGGTCTCCTGCGACGGCGCGCCAAAGGCGCCTTGCCCGGTTACGGGGATGGTCATTACTTGACCGTTTTCGCTGGATGCAGCCCGGATGGTTCCGTCAGTGCCAACGGTGATCGTCGCATTGGCCCCCAGCTCCGCCAACGGTTCAGCGCCGGTGTCCATGGTGAGCGATGAGAGTTGATCGGCAACGGTGGAGAAGATCTTGCCGGTGGCGGCGTCCAAGGCAGCGACTGTCTGCCCGCCGAGGGCAAGTACGGCGGACGGCGAAACCTTGATATCCGTGCCGAGAATGACGTTGGCCGGATCAACGGCATTCAGGGTGGCATTAGCGCGGTCATGGGTGAGAACCGTATTGCCGCTCTGGAGGAGTTCCACCTCGCTGGATTTTGATTTGAGCCCCGAGTCAAGGACCTGGGCCTGGTAATTGAGGTGACCGACGAGGAGGCTGGCCGGCTTGGTTACCCACACGCCGCCGTCGTTCAGTTCAACATCTGTGGTTTTGTGACCTTCGTAGATAAACGCACAGAGCGTAATAACCAGGCTTAATGCCGTCAGTAGCGCGACGGCGCCCAAGGACTTTCCACGCGCACCCAAAAAAGACAATCGTTCCCCCAAGCTGAATGCCCCTGGTCAGCGCAGACCTACCGAGTCCGTCCTCCAGATGATGGGGAAAATGTATCACCCGGAAGTTCACGAATTGGCGGCAATTTTCTCTATTGCACATTTATGACGCAATTGCGAGTCAAGTGGGACACGGCTCTCAGAATGGTGCGGGGAACTGCGCGGAATGGGAGCGGTAATCTCCGGCACCGCAAGATTCCCAAGCATGTTCACATATCCGGACCTTCAAAGCCCAGGTCTGGGCATAAGCCCCGGACTCTGCTGGGTACACAAAAAATCCGCCGGAATCTTTCGATTCCGGCGGATTATCCGGTGGAGCTGAGGGGACTCGAACCCCTGACCCCCTGCATGCCATGCAGGTGCGCTACCAGCTGCGCCACAGCCCCGGACCTTCGTTACTCCGCGGTCTCCCCGGAGCAACTCAAATATCTTAGACCAGCTTTTCCGAAAATTCCAAATCGGGCATATTCGGGCCGGCAAGGCCTGCTATTCGGAGTCGGAGGCCGCCGTCGCCTTGGCTGAAGTGTCCTCGCCCAGCTGCAGGTCAACTACCGGGCAGTCCTTCCACAGGCGCTCCAGGGCGTAGAAAACGCGGTCCTCTTCATGCTGGACGTGGATGACGATGTCCGAGTAATCCAGCAGTACCCAGCGCCCGCCGGAGCGGCCTTCGCGGCGTACCGGACGGAGGTCCTGCTTGGAAAGTTCTTCTTCGATGCCGTCAACGATGGCGTTGACCTGGCGCTCGCTCGGCGCGGATGCGATGAGGAAGACGTCTGCCAGTGCCAGCCGTTCGCTGACATCGAGGGCCACAATGTCGTGGGCAATCTTGTCCGCGGCTGCCTTGGCGGCTTGGCGGGCAATGGCGATGGATGAATCTGTTGCAGTCATGGGACTCCTTGTAGTTTTCTAAAGCTTCGTAAAAGGGCGTTGCCTGGTCAGCTGGAGATGCCGCTGACGATGAGGATAACGCCGGAAATAAGGGCCACGATCCCAAAAGCCAGGACGAGGACCTGCATAAGCCTGAGCCGCTTCGCGCGGGCCAGGCCCGCCGTCGCCGCATCCAGCGGCTCCAGCCCATGCGCTGACCGGGCCGGGATGCGTGGCAGGTCATCGAACAGATCGTCCGGCTCCCCAACTGGTGTATCGGCCACGGTGGGCTGGACGGGGACGACGCGCTTCGGTGCCGCGGCGGCCCTGGCAGCAGCCTCCGCACGGGCGATCACCCGGGAACGGCCCGAAGCGGCCGCCTGCGCAGAACCCGCGGCCGGCTCGTTGGACGTACTGGACGGCCGGCGGCCCTTGCCGCCAGGCCGGACCTTAGGTCCGGCCTGGGTCGCCAACGGCACGTAGGAGGTCGCCGGGGGTTTCATCACAGGACGGTCGACGCCGGGTACCTGCACGAACTCCAGCGGCGTGACCATGGCCAGGTTGTCGGCGGTGGCCGGGCCCGTCTGGGGAACGGATTGGGTGGCCGCGGCCTGCGGATTGGCAGCCTGCGTGGGTACTGATACTGGCTGTGCAGGGGCGGCCTGCTCGGCCAGCTTCCGCTTGGCCATCGCCCGGCGGTTCAGCACCGCCGCGCGCTCGGCCAAGGCGATCTGTTCCGCAAGAATGTCCGGATCCACTGCTTCGGGGTCCAGCGAGGCGATGTGTTCCATCTTGGCCAGCTGATTCTTGGCCTGCTCGGCGATGAGCGTGCGGGCTGCGAGTGCCTGCTCCACGCTCATGCCAGCCGGAACACCTGCACCGTTCGCCGGCGCGGTGGGCCCGGCCATATCGGCGGATACAGCAGTGTCGTGACCTGGCTTCGTTGGGGCTGGCTTAGGTTGGCTCGGCGCGGGTTGGCTTGGCAAAGGCTGCCCCATGGGAGCGGGAATGATGGGATTGGCCGAGGTGACGGCCTGTTCCTTCAGTTGCTGGAGCCGCAACTGCCTGCGCGTGGGAGGGCCTCCTGCGGAAAGCTGGCCCTCTTTCTCCTCGAGTTCCTTGATCGCACGCAGCGCCGCGCGGTCGCGGGCCCGGATCTGCGAGGACCGCTGCGCTTGGGACTGCTCGGGGACGGAATCCACCGCGGCGTCAGCCGCGCGCCGTTGTTTTGAGGCAGGCGAAACCTGGCCCGGGCCGTTGGACCCGGGAGCCGTGTTCTCATCTCTGGCCTGCCGCAGTTCGCGGCGGCTGCGGACGGGGGGCTTTTCCTGACTCATTGAGGACTCATTCAGTACTGGCTGGCTCGTCTGTTTCGGTAGTTCGGACGTCCTCGGGATCTGATCCCTCGGCGTACAGACCATATTTGGCGATGTATTGGACCACTCCGTCCGGCACGAGGTACCAGACGGGGTTGTTCCCGGCTACACGGACACGGCAGTCCGTGGACGAGATGGCCATGGCAGGCACCTCGAGGAGGCTGACGTCCTTGCGGCCCATGCCATCAAGCACATGTCCCGGCCGTGTCACACCGACAAAATGGGCCAGTGACCACAGCTCGTCGATGTCCTTCCAGGACAGAATCTGCGCCAGCGCATCCGCACCGGTAATGAAGAACAGATCCGCATCCGGACGTTGGGTCCGGAGATCCCGCAAGGTATCAATGGTATACGTGCGACCGGGCCGGTCAATATCCACCCTGCTGACGGTGAAGCGGGGGTTCGATGCCGTGGCGATCACCGTCATGAGGTAGCGGTGCTCAGGCTCACTGACCTGCTTGTGCGACTTTTGCCACGGCTGCCCGGTGGGGACAAAGACCACTTCATCCAGGCCGAACTTGGCGGCCACTTCGCTGGCTGCAACAAGGTGGCCGTGGTGGATGGGATCAAACGTCCCGCCCATCACGCCCAGCCGCAGCCGCCTTTGCGCACCGTCACGGTGCAGAACACGGGAAATTTCAGTGGCCTTGGCCGTGGTCGTGCTTGTTGGGGTGCTGGCGGTGCGGATCGGCGTGCTCATCCGTTACGGTGTGCCGGTTGCCCAGGTTCGAGTAGGAGAGCGTAACGAACATCATCACCAGCAGGATGGCGAAAATGGATACGCCGAACACCCACGGCTCAGCCCAGATCGGAGCGGGTGCGTGTTCTCCGCCTTCGGCAACGGTCATGGCGATCTGCTGGAGCAGCATTTTCTCCCCTAAGGTTCAAGGATGTGGCAGCGGATTGTCCCGCCGTTCCGGACTTCTGTCTATATTACCGCGTTGCTACCCGCGGACCTGGCCCTCGCCCTGCACGATCCACTTAGTGGTGGTGAGCTCTGTCAGTCCCATCGGGCCGCGGGCGTGCAGCTTCTGCGTGGAGATGCCAACCTCGGCACCGAGGCCCAGCTCGCCGCCGTCGGTAAACCGCGTGGACGCGTTGACGATGACCGCGGCAGAGTCAACCTCGGCGATGAACCGCTCCGCGTTGGCCAGGTCGTTGGTGAGGATCGCTTCGGTGTGGCCTGTGGACCAGGTCCGGATGTGCTTGACGGCGTCATCCAGGCTGTCCACCATTGCGACAGCGAGGTCCAGGTCCATGTACTCGGTTCCCCAATCCTCATCCGTTGCCGGCACGGACTCAACAGATGAAGGCAGCGCCGCACGGATGCGCTCGTCGGCGTGGAGGGTGACCCCGGCGCCGCGCAGCGCGGCGGCGACGGCGGGCAGCACGGTGGACCGCGAATGGACCAGCAGCGTCTCCACGGTGTTGCAGACACTGGGCCGCTGGGTCTTGGCGTTCAGCAGGATCTCCACCGCCATGTCCTCGCTGGCGGATTCGTCGATGAAGATATGCACGTTGCCCTCGCCGGTCTCGATGACCGGCACGGCGGCGTTCAACACCACGGACTGGATCAGATCCCGGCCCCCGCGCGGAATCAGGACATCAACCCGGCCGCGGGCCCGCATCAGCGCATTCGCGCCTTCCCGTCCGTACTGGTCCACTGTCTGCACGGCATCGGCGGGAAGGCCCACACCGTCCAGGGCTTCGCGGAGAACGTGGACCAAGGCGTCGTTAGTGGCTGCAGCGGCGGTGCCGCCGCGGAGGATAACGGCGTTGCCGCTCTTGAGCGCGAGACCGGCGATGTCAACGGTGACGTTGGGCCGGGCCTCGTAAATGGCTGCGACGACACCCATGGGCACGTTGATTTGGCGCAGGCGGAGACCGTTGGGCAGCGTCTGGCCGCGGACCACGTTGCCTACCGGGTCGGGCAGGTTGGCAAGGTTTTCCAGGGCGTCAACGAGCCCGGTAATGCGGGCGTCAGTAAGCGTCAGCCGGTCCAGCATGGCCGCCGAGGTGCCGTTGGCCTTGCCGGCGGCAACATCCTTGGCGTTGGCGGCCAGGATCTGGTCCTTCCGCGCCAGCAGGGCAGCTCCGATGGCGCGCAGGCCACGGTCCTTCCAGGCCCTGTTGGCACTCGCCATCCGGCGGGCCGCGTGCTTGGAACGGTCGGCGACGGCGTGGACCGCCGCTTCGACGTCCTCGGCGGACAACGGAACGGCAGCTGATGCAGGCGCTTCCGGGGCAGCGGGAACAGCAGTGGTATCCCCGGAAATCGCAGCAGTGTTGTGAATCAGTGCCTCAGTCATGATCCAAGTTTAGGCGAGCCGCAGGCTCAGACCAGCACCAGGTCGTCAACGTGAACAACTTCACGGTCATATCCGCGGCCCAGCGCCTTGCCAAGCTCCTTGGTGGACCGTCCCAGCATCTGGGGCAGTTCCGCGGCGGAGTAGTTGACGAGGCCGCGGGCAATGACGGTGCCGTCGGCACTGACGATTTCGACGGCGTCGCCCGCCTCAAAATCGCCGTCCACCGCGGAGATGCCGGCCGGAAGCAGCGAAGTGCGGCGGTGGCGCACTGCCTTGACGGCGCCGTCGTCGAGGATCAGCCTGCCATGCACGGAGGCAAGGTGCTCAAGCCACAGCAGCCGGACCGGCTTGCGGGCGCCATTGACCTTGAACCAGGTGCCAACGTCCTCGCCGGCCAGGGCGGCGGCGGCGTTGGCGGTGGACGTGACCAGGGCATGGATCCCTGAACCGGCCGCGATGGTGGCGGCTTCCACTTTGGTGGTCATGCCGCCGGTTCCGACGCCGGCTTTGCCTGCCTTGCCGATGGTGACGCCGTCGAGGTCGTGCGGACCTTCCACGAGCGGAATCCGCTTGGCGCCGTGCGACGGCGGACCGTCATAGAGGGAGTCGACGTCGGAGAGGAGCACCAGCGCGTCGGCGCGGACGAGGTGGGCCACCAGGGCCGCAAGGCGGTCGTTGTCACCGAAACGGATCTCGTGCGTGGCCACGGTGTCGTTTTCGTTGACCACCGGTACCACGCCAAGGTTGAGGAGGCGGTCCAGGGCACGGAAGGCGTTGGTGTGCTGGCTCCGGCGCATCAGGTCATCGGCGGTGAGCAGCACCTGGCTGACGGTTACGCCGTGGGCGCCGAACGCCTGGGTGTAGCGGGCCATGAGCAGTCCCTGGCCCACGCTGGCCGCGGCCTGCTGCGTAGCCAGGTCCCGCGGCCGCTTGGCGAGACCCAGCGGTGCCAGGCCGGCCGCGATGGCGCCGGAGGACACCAGGATGATCTCGGTCCCGGAGTTCCGCTTGGCTGCCAGCGCATCGGCGAGGGCGGTCAGCGATTCTTCCGAGATGCCGCCCTTGATGCTGGTCAGCGACGATGAGCCGACCTTAACAACAATCCTGCGGGCATCCGAGAGCACACTTCGGTCCGCGGCGCGCTTCCGCGGGACCGCGGAGACGGAGCTACTGGTCATCTTCTGCGCCCAGTCCACTCTCCTTGACCGGCTTGGCGACGCGGCGGCCGCTGACCGATTCGGTCCAGATCCCGGCCTTGCGCTCGGCTTCGAGCTCGGCGCGGGCGGCGGCCTTGGCCTCGCGGCGTTCCACCTGCTCGTCCCGCTTCTGCCCGCGGGTGGGCCGGTCGCCGATGTCGGCGAAGCGGACGTCGGTGCCACGCGGTGCCGCCAGCAGTTCGGCGCCGGCCATCATGGTGGGCTCCCAGTCGAAGACGACGCCGTCGTCCTCGCCGATCACCACGGTGTCGCCCGGCGTGGCGCCCTGCTTGAACAGTTCGTTTTCGACGCCCAGCTTGGCCAGGCGGTCGGCGAGGTAACCGATGGCTTCCTCGTTGGTGAAGTCGGTCTGCTTGACCCAGCGGACGGGCTTGTCGCCCAGGACGCGGAACAGCGGCTCGAGGTTCTTCTCCTCGCGGCGGATCTTGAAACCGGATTCGTTGACGGCGCGGGGCCGCAGAACGGGCGGCTGGACCTTGGGCGGGGCGGCCGCGAGGGCGTCGCGGGCGGCCTGGACAATTTCCGCCATGGCAAAGCCCAGCTGGCGGAGACCCTCGTGGCTGGTGGCCGAGATCTCGAAGACCCGGTAGCCGCGTGACTCGAGTTCCGGGCGGACAAATTCAGCCATGTCCTTGCCGTCCGGGAGGTCCACCTTGTTCAGGGCCACCAGGCGCGGCCGGTGGTTCAGCGGAACCACTTCGCCGTCGGTACCCGCGTAGCTCATGTCCACGGAGTATTTTTCCAGCTCGGCCTCGATGATGGCCAGGTCTGCCAACGGGTCACGGTCGGATTCAAGCGTGCCGCAGTCCAGCACGTGCACCAGGGCGGCGCAGCGCTCGACGTGGCGCAGGAAGTGGTGGCCAAGGCCCTTGCCTTCGCTGGCGCCCTCGATGAGGCCCGGGACGTCGGCAATGGTGAAGCGGACATCGCCGGACTGGACAACGCCCAGGTTCGGGATCAGCGTGGTGAAGGGGTAATCGGCGATCTTGGGCCGAGCGGCGGACATGGCCGCGATCAGGCTGGATTTGCCGGCAGAGGGGAAACCCACCAGCGCGATGTCGGCGATGGACTTCAGTTCCAGCACAATATCGCTGGCGTCACCCTCGATGCCCAGCAGGGCGAAGCCCGGGGCACGGCGCTTCTGCGAGGACAGCGAGGCATTGCCCAGGCCGCCCAGGCCGCCGGCGGCCGCCACATACTCGGCGCCTTCGCCGACCAGGTCCGCCAGGACGGTGCCGTCCTTGGACTTGACCACGGTGCCGTCCGGTACGGGCAGGATGAGGGTCTCGCCGCTCTTGCCACCGCGCCAGTCACCCATGCCGGGGCCACCGTTGGTGGCGTGGCGGTGCGGGGCGTGGTGGTAGTCAAGCAGCGTGGTGGTCTGGTGATCAACGCGCAGGATGACGTCGCCGCCGTCGCCGCCGTTGCCGCCGTCGGGACCGCCCAGGGGCTTGAACTTCTCCCGGTGGACAGAGACACACCCGTGGCCGCCGGTACCGCCGGATACGTGCAGTACTACCCGGTCTACAAAGCTCGCCACGTGGATCTCCTCAGTGCTGTTTCCTGTACGCCCAAAGGCGCCAAGACGATTGTAATGCGGTTAAAAGAACAGTGGAGCGGACCAAAATGGCCCGCTCCACCGCTTCAGAACTATTTGTTACTCTGCAGCTGCAGCAGCAACGATGTTAACAACGCGGCGACCGCGGCGGGTGCCGAACTGGACGGCTCCCGGGGCCAGTGCGAACAGTGTGTCGTCGCCGCCACGTCCAACGCCGGCGCCCGGGTGGAAGTGGGTGCCACGCTGGCGAACGATGATCTCGCCTGCGGAAACTACCTGGCCGCCGAAGCGCTTGACGCCGAGGTACTGGGCGTTGGAGTCACGACCGTTGCGAGTGGAACTCGCGCCTTTTTTATGTGCCATTTGAAATGCCTGCCTTTAAATTCTGGGGAATCTGCTGAAGAACCTGAACAGTAACGAAGAGTTACTTGATACCCGTGATCTTGACCTTGGTCAATTCCTGACGGTGACCCTGGCGCTTCTTGTAACCGGTCTTGTTCTTGAACTTCTGGATGACGATCTTCGGACCACGGAGGTCTTCGAGGATCTCAGCCGTAACCGTTACCTTGGCCAGGTCCGCAGCAGCAGAGGTGACTTTGTCACCGTCTACCAGGAGCAGTGCGGGCAACTCAAAGGTGCTGCCGGCTCCACCGGGGACGCGGTTCAGGGTAACGAAGTCTCCAACGGAAACCTTCTCTTGGCGGCCGCCTGCGCGGACAATCGCGTACACCACTTGGGAACTCACTTCTCTCGACGTTTATTACTAAATTTGCGTGCTGAACCCTGTTCCATAATTGGCTGGGTTCTCGCTGTGCCTCAACGCCGTGGGGTCGTAACCCAAGTGTTGGCGTAAGCACCGAAGATCTAGAATACGCTAATTTTGCCTTCGGCCGCAAATGAGGCTGGTTACGGCAGGTTGTCTGTGATAGGACCCACAAGCAGGTACTGCACTGACAATCCAAAACCGTGCCTGACTATCGTACAGGCCGCACGGGCCGCAGCCTGTCAGGAATGAATTCGCGGCGCGTCGAAGAATTCCACCTCAAACCGGCACGACTGCCTGAAAGCCACCAGCATCGCCGCCCGTTCATCCGCGGAAGCACTCCGGCCGGCGTCGTCAGCCAAGGCGATGGCGTCACGCGTGGCCTGGGCGAAATCCTCGTCAGCATAGGCCCGCAGCCAGTCGGCATAAGGATGTGCTGCCGGTGCACCCGCAGCCAGGAACTCCTCGTGGAGGGTCTGTCCCACTTCGGCATACAACCAGAAGCACGGCAGCACCGCCGCAACGAGCACCGCGTAGCTGCCGGAGGCCGAGGCCGCCAGCAGGTGGTCCACGTAGGACTTGGTGACAGGTCCCAGGACAGAGTCCACTGTCCTGGTGCTTAGCCACGTGCGGTGCAGTTCGGACTCGACCTCAAGGCATTGCTGGGCCGACTTTGCCCAGAACAGCTGGGCGGCTTCCGTGGGCGCCAGCGCGCTGGCCCGGGCGAGGACCCGCGAATAGCCGTTGAGGTAGATGGCGTCCTGGGCGAGGTAATAGGCGAACTGTTCCTCAGCCAACGTGCCGGCCGTCAGGTCGCGGATGAAATCCAGCCCGTAGATGGCTGCAAGATCCGGCTCCGACGCCCGGCGCAGCGTCTCTGCGAACTCGCCGACTGCCGGAATCTGTTGCATGTGGTGGAAGTGGTTGATGGGGCCATTGCCCTCGCCCACCTCAAGTTGGTCAGAGGCCTGCAGCGCGCCCACCAGCCAGGGCTTCACCTGCCGTAGTGCGGCTTCCCAGTCCCCCAGCCGGGCCTGAGCCGTGGCCATGGCCGACGACAGCGAGCAGCCGGTGCCGTGGCTGTTGCGCGTGGGGATCCTGTCCCCGCTCACTTCCACCACCTCCTGGGCGAGCAGCCCGGCAGCGTTGACCAGGGCATCCGGGCACGCACCGCCGTCGAGATGGCCGCCCTTGACCAGGACGGTGGCACCGGTCGCGGCGGACAACCGCTGCCCCTGCCCGAGCGCGTCGTGCCATTCCCTCGCCTGCGGCTCCCCCACCAGGATGGCCAGTTCGGCCAGGTTGGGGGTGATCAGGTCCACGAGCGGGAGCAGCTCCCGCAGGGCCGCCTCGGAAGACTCCTGCAGCAGCCGGTCGCCGCTCGTGGCCACCATGACCGGATCAAGAACGACGACGGCGGGACGCACCTTTTCCAGCCAGTCGCGGACCACGCCTATCACCGCAGCGTCGCCCAGCATGCCGATCTTGACCGCGTCGATGGTGATGTCATCGCTGATGGCATCGAGCTGCTGGCCCAGGAAGGACGCAGGCGGGACGTGAACCGCCTGGACCCCCTGGGTGTTTTGGACCGTCAGCGCGGTGATGGCCGCCATGCCGTAGCCGCCAAGGGCTGCAATGCTTTTGAGGTCGGCCTGGACGCCCGCGCCCCCTGAAGGGTCCGATCCGGCAATGGACAGCACCCGCGGAACGTCACGCAGCACCCGGACCGCAGAAGAGCGGGCTGGTGCGGGCCGGACCTCAGCCCGGGTTGCTGGGGTTTCCGGCAGAGCCGCCGCGGGTGTTGCAGGAGGAAGGACAGAAGTTGAAGCCAAAGGAGACATCCCTTCGCCGGTGCTAACCGGACAGGTTCAACGGGTGTGGATCTCAGCCGGCTCTCTGCGCGGCACCCCGTGTCAGTCACCAGCCTAGCGTTCCTCGCGACTTAACGCCGGACGCCCGGACGCAGCCTGTGATTCACAGGCACGTCCGGGCGCCGTTGTATTGGCTTGCCCTACTGCTTGGTCAGAGCTCCGAGGCCGGAACTCCTACGCCCAGGATGATGGGCGCGTTGGCGGCAACCGGTTTGTCGGCCACAGGAGCCTTGACGGGCTCCGGCGCCTTGGCGGCGTGGGTGTGTCCGGCGGCAGCCGCCGGAGCGGCTTCGTGATGCTCTACGGACGTGGCGTTGGCTGCGCCCTGGGCGCGGCTGGCACTCCGGTTCCGCCGGGGACGGCGGGCGCGGGGCTCCTCGGTGTGGTCGGAGTAATCCTTCTCCGCCGCGGCTGGCTGCTGCTGGCGGGCAGGTTCAGCCGGCTGGGTTTCAGTTGCCTGGAATGCCGACGGCTTGCTTTCCGCTACAGGTGCCGGCTCGCCAAGGTGCGCGAAGGCCTCCGCGAGGCGATCAAGTGTCAGGGCAGGTGAGTGCGGCTGGTCATCGTGGTGCGCCACGAACGGAAGCACAACCTGCTCGCCGCCGAATGTCAGCACTGCGGCCGGACGGCCGTTGGAGTCCGTTTCGGACCGCTCAGCCGGAGCCGGCACCGCAGCCGCAGGCTGCCGGCCCGCGGCGGCTGATGCGTGAGCCACTTCGTCGTCGTGCAGGTGCGCAGCGTGGGCTGCGGCCGCAATGTTCGCAAGCGCTGCCCGCGTGGCCTCCGCCTTGGCATGTCGCTCGGCATCACTGGCTTCCGGGTGGACCGTGTGGATCTGCACCGGAGCTGCCGGTGCCGTTTCCAGCGGCTGGCCGCCCCGTCCGCGGCGGCGCTTCCGGTCAGTGCGGCCACCCGGCTGGCTGTCCGGGCGCTGGCTGTCAGTCCGCACGCTATCGGTGCGCTGGGTTTCCGGGCGGCTGTCCACACGCTGCACGTGGTGCTCCGCGGCTACAGTGTTGGCGCGGCGGTGTTCCACGGGGTCGTCGTGGGTGACAATTCCGCGGCCTGCACAGGTTTCACACTGCTCGCCGAAGACTTCCAGGAGCCCGGTGCCCATGCGCTTGCGCGTCATCTGTACGAGGCCCAGCGAGGTCACTTCGGCCACCTGGTGCTTGGTCCGGTCGCGGCCCAGGCATTCCACCATGCGGCGGAGGACAAGGTCGCGGTTGGATTCGAGGACCATGTCGATGAAGTCGATGACGATGATGCCGCCGATGTCGCGGAGCCGGAGCTGCCGGACCACTTCTTCAGCTGCCTCGAGGTTGTTCTTGGTGACGGTTTCCTCGAGGTTGCCGCCACTGCCGGTGAACTTGCCGGTGTTGACGTCCACCACGGTCATGGCTTCGGTACGGTCGATGACCAGCGAGCCGCCCGAAGGCAGGAAGACCTTGCGTTCCAGGGCCTTGTGGATCTGCTCATCGATCCGCCACGCAGCGAAGATGTCCTGGTCCTTGGTCCACTTTTCCAGGCGGCCCACGAGGTCCGGGGCAACGTAGGTGACGTAGGCCTCGATGGTGTCCCAGGCCTCTTCACCGGAGACGATCAGCTTGGAGAAGTCCTCGTTGAAGACATCACGGACCACCTTGATGGTGAGGTCAGGTTCGCCGTAGAGCAGCTCCGGGGCGAGGATCTTGGTGGACGTGGACTGGCTTTCGATGCCCTCCCACTGGGCCCGCAGCCGGTTGATGTCGTGCGTGAGCTCCTCTTCCGAGGCGCCTTCGGCAGCGGTGCGGACGATGACGCCGGCGTGCTCCGGGAGGCGGTCCTTGAGGATGCGCTTGAGGCGGTTTCGCTCGACGTCGGGCAGTTTGCGGGAGATTCCGGTCATGGAGCCGCCGGGTACATAGACCAGGTAGCGGCCGGGCAGCGAGATCTGGCTGGTCAGGCGTGCACCCTTGTGGCCCACGGGATCCTTGGTGACCTGGACCAGGACGGTGTCGCCGGACTTGAGCGCGTTTTCGATCCGGCGCTGCTTGCCTTCGAGGTTAACGGCTTCCCAGTTCACTTCACCGGCGTACAGGACGGCGTTGCGGCCGCGTCCGATGTCAACGAACGCCGCTTCCATGGACGGCAGGACGTTCTGCACCTTGCCGAGGTAGACGTTGCCGATCAGGGAGTCCTGCTGGGTCTTGGAGACAAAGTGCTCGGCCAGGACGCCGTCTTCGAGGACGCCGATCTGGATTCTGTCGTCGCGCTGACGGACGATCATCTGCCGGTCAACTGATTCGCGGCGGGCCAGGAACTCGGCCTCGGTGATGACGGTGCGGCGGCGGCCGGTGTCGCGGGATTCGCGGCGGCGCTGCTTCTTGGCTTCGAGGCGGGTGGAACCCTTGACAGACGTGACGCGGTTGTTGACCGGCGCTTCGGTCGCGGCGCGCGGCGCGCGGACACGGGTCACCGTGTTGGGCGGGTCGTCGCCTTCTCCTCCGGTCAGTTCCAGATCCTGGTCGCCACGGCGGCGGCGACGACGACGGCGGGACGTCACGCCCTCATCGGCCTGCCCGGCGGATTCCTCATCGGTTTCTTCGGCTGCGCCTTCGTCGCCTTCGCTATCACCGTCAGCATCGCTTTCGCCTGTGCGGCTGCGTCCACGGCGACCACGGCTGCGGCGCCTGCGGCGGCCGTTGGCGTCGTCCGCTTCGCCGTCTTCGGCGTCGTCCTCTTCCGGCTCTTCAACCACGGCAGCAACCGGCGCGGGGCGGACCACAGTGCTGAGGTCGGGGGCCTGGAAAAGCACCGATGTGGTGGACGCCGGCTCAAGGAACAGTGAACTGAACGGGCTGGCAGTCTCAGCAGCAGCTGGCTCTTCAGCCGGCGCGGCGGCAGCGTTGATCGGGGCAGCGTTGACGGGGGCGACGGCGGCTGCTGCGGGCGCCGCAGCGGCGACCTCCTCTGCTTCCGGGGCCTGCGTTGCTGCAGTTTCAGGGGCTGCCTGCTCCGGAGCTGTCTGTTCTACGGCCGCGGGAGCGACGTCGGGGGCCGAGGTTTTGCGGGTGGCCACGCGGCGGCGGCGGACAGGCTTGGTCTCCGCTGCAGCCTCAGGCGCTGCAGCTTCGGCCGCGTGTTCGACGCCGGCAGTATCTACGGCGGTCTCGGTAACAACGGCGGCAGGTGCTTCCAGAACCTCAGCAGCGAAGGCCGGCAAGGGTTCGGCGGCGACCACCGTCTTACGTGCGCGGGTCCGGCGGACCGGCGTCTTGGGTTCCGGAGCGGCATCCGTCGCAGGCTCAGCCTCGGCGGCGTCATTCACCGGTACGGCCTCTGCGGCCTTCGGCACTGCCTTCCGACGTGTCCGGGTAGCCTTCTTGGGCGCTTCCGTAGCCTCGGCGACGGCTTCATCATTAACGGCTGGTGTTTGTTCGTTTTCCATATGTGGCAACACTCCTGCCCCTGACGTACCGCCACATCCGGCACCCATTGGGGCACATATTGTCAAAACCCGCAGGCGTTGACAGAAGTCAAGTGGATACTCCCAGGTTCGCACCGGCAGAGGGGTGCGGCAGCCCGTGGGAGCCGTCGGCTGTGTCCTGAAACCCGTTGTTCTAAACGCCACAACCAGGTGCCGACCAATGGAATTGCGGGAAGCCGGATCAGAGAATCCGAAGCCTGCCCTGCTCATCATTGGCGGTCTTGAAACAAGCCACCGGACCGGAGTCCGAATGTGGGTCGGCCTCCAGCCATGTTCATTCTCTCACACCCGGACTGAAAGGCGGCGGAACCACGGGCAACGGATCGGTACCTGGGGGCACTGACTGAATGCTGCTTCCAGTCACCGGCGTTACAATCGGGGCAAGGAGCACCCGAAGCAAAGGACGCCACACACCATGCCCAGCATTTCCTCCCACGGCACCGACACGCCGGCTGCCTCCCCTGCGGCGGAGCCCTTTCCCGCCACGCCCGGGACTGTGCCACCGATGGCACGTAACCGGCCCCTCGGCTGGCTGATGGTCATCACCGGCGCCATCGGCTGGCTGGCCTCGGGAACGCTGGTCCTGGAAAAGCTCGCCGTCCTCGAGGATCCGAATCACGTAACGGCCTGCGACGTTAATCCGTGGATCTCCTGCGGCCAGGTCATGCAGACGTGGCAGAGCTCGGCGTTCGGGTTCCCCAACATGTTTATTGGCATCGTGGCGTTCGCCGTCATCATCACAGTGGGCATGGCCCTGCTCTCCGGCGCCACGTTCGCCCGCTGGTACTGGGCAGGACTCCAGGCCGGCGTGACGCTCGGCTTCGCGTTTGTGGTGTGGCTCTGGTCCCAGGCACTCTACGACATCCATGTCCTGTGCCCGTTCTGCATGATTGTCTGGGCCGCGATGATCCCGCTCTTCGTCTGGGTGACCATCCGCAACGTCGTCCACGGCGTCATCCCCGTCCCGGCAGGTACTGCACGTGTGCTGGGCGAATCGGGCTGGATCATCACGGCGCTGCTGTACGTGGCGGTCATCGCCACCATCTTCTTTGCCTTCATCCAGGTGTTTGCCGGAACCTCGGGCTTCTGACGCGAGCCCCGCACAAAACGCACAGAAGGCGCCAACGGACAAGCGCGAACGGACACTTGAGGCCCCGGTTTCCCGGGGCCTCAAGTGTCCGCTCGCGCTGTGGGCGGGTGGACGTTAGTCCTGGAACCAGATCTTGATTTCGCGCTCGGCCGAGTCCACGGAGTCGGAGCCGTGGACCAGGTTCTGCTGGGCCTTCAGGCCCCAGTCGCGGCCGAAGTCGCCACGGATGGTGCCGGGAGCCGCAGTGGTGGGATCGGTGGTGCCGGCCAGGGACCGGAAGCCTTCAATGACGCGGTGGCCTTCGAAGATCGCGGCCACCACCGGTCCGCTGAGCATGAATTCAACGAGGGGCTCGTAGAACGGCTTGCCCACGTGTTCTTCGTAGTGCTGCTCCAGCAGTTCCCGGCTGGCGTCAACCTTCTTCAGTTCGGCGAGGGTGTAGCCTTTGGCCTCAATGCGGCCCAGGATGGCGCCGCTGAGGTTGCGGGCAACGCCGTCGGGCTTGATCAGTACCAGGGTGCGCTCAATGGTCATAGCTGCTCCAATGCGTAATGGGTGGGTTTCGGGACAATTCTACGAGGCTTCCGGGGCGTCCCCGTGCGCCGCGTTCCATTCGGCCTGTTCGCGTTCGCGCTTTGCCGCTTCGGAATCGATCCTGATGCCGGTGCGGATTCCGTACCACCAGGCAAGGCCGAACAGCGCGCCAACAAGGAACATCATGGGCTCGACGATGCCGGTGAGGATGAGCACAATCTGCAGGATCCAGCCCAGTCCCACGCCCCAGGGCTTGGACAGCACCGCGCAGGCCAGGATCATCACTACGCTCAGTGCGATGCCGATGCCCAGGATCAGCGCCGGCGGAAACTCGCCGCGCCTGAGTCCAAAGACGGCCAGCGTTGCGAAAAAGACCACAAACGCTTCAAGCAGCAGGACGGTGGAGGCAAACATCACCTTGGTGGACCGGCGCTTCTTGGGCATTCCCGGGCGCCATTCGCGCTGGGCTTTGGTCAGCTTGGCCACGGCTAGGCCTCCGTCTTTCCGAGCAGGATCCGAGCTTCCGCCACCAGGGTAATGGACCCCGTGACCAGCACACCGCCGGAGAGGTCGTCATTGGCTTCGGCGCGTTCCACGGCCCATTCCAGGGCGTCATCGAGTTTCTCCGCGATGTGGACGTTGTCTTCCCCGAAGCCCATCTCCACGGCGAGTTCGGCCAGTTCGGCGGCGGGCACTGCCCTCGGCGAGTTGGACTGGGTGAAGCAGTATTCCTCGGCAAGGTCTCCCAGGGACTCCTTGAGCTGGCGCAGGATTTCTTCGGCATCCTTCTCTTTGAGGACTCCCACCACCGGCACAAGCCGGGTGAAGGTGAAGGCCTCCTGGATGGCCTCGGCCGAGACCCTGATGCCATCCGGGTTGTGCGCCGCGTCCACGATGATGGTGGGCGCCGTCCGGACAACCTCAAGGCGGCCCGGGGACGTGACGGACGCGAAGGCTTCCTGCAGCACCTCGGCGTCAAGTTCCTTTTCGCCACCGAAGAAGGCCTCGAGCGCTGCCACCGCCACGGCCGCGTTCTGGGCCTGGTGCGCGCCGTGCAGCGGCAGCAGCAGTTCCGGGTATCGGCCGGCGATGCCCTGGATGCTCACTACCTGGCCGCCCACGGCAACCGTCCGGGACTCGACGCCGAACTCCACGCCTTCAAACCGGAACGGAACTGCCACCTCTTTGGCTTTTTCAAGCAGCACCTGCGCGGCATCAACGGGCTGCGACGCACTGATGAGGTAACCACCGGGCTTGATGATGCCGGCCTTCTCGTAAGCGATGTCCTCGGTAGTGTCGCCCAGCAGGTCGGTGTGGTCCAGGGAAATGGGGGTGACCACGGAAACCAGGCCGTCGCCCACGTTGGTGGCATCGGTGATACCGCCCAGACCCACCTCGATCACGGCCACGTTGACCGGCTGGTCCGCGAAGATCGCGAAGCCCAGGATGGTCAGGCACTCGAAGTACGTGAGACGCGGCTCCCCCGCAGCGGTAAGTTCGTCGTCGACGATCTGCAGGTACGGGCGGATCTCGTCCCAGATCCGGACAAACGTTTCGTCAGAGACAGGGTGGCCGTCGATGCTGATCCGCTCGGTGACCTTGGACAGGTGCGGGCTGGTGTAGCGGCCGGTACTCAGGCCGTGCGCGCGCAGCCCGGCCTCGATCATCCGGGCCGTGGAGGTCTTCCCGTTGGTCCCCGTCACATGGATGATCGGGAACGCCTTGTTGGGCTCCCCCAGCACGTCCATGGCCCGGAACAGCGGCGCAAGACGCGGCTCCATCTTGTTTTCCGGCGCACGCCCCAGCAGCTCGGCGTAGACACTTTCCACGGAGAATTCGTCAGTCATAGCTCAAGCCTCTACTTTTTCGACGGTGATGCGTGGTTCGCCTGACTCAGCCGGAACTGTGGCCAGCTCCAGGGTCAGGGTTTCGGTCTTGACCAGCTCGGCGTTTGCCAGCAGCGCCTCCAGCACGGTGGGAACGGCCGTGACGGTGGTGCGGATCCGGTCGCTCACATTCAGTGCGGCGTCCTTGCGTGCCTGCTGGATGGCGCGGACCATGTCGCGGGCCGTCCCTTCGGCCTCAAGTTCGGGCGTGACCTCGGTGTTGAGCACCACAAATCCGCCGCCCGGCAGGACAGCTACCGAAGCCGATCCGCCGTCGGATTCTGCCACCACGGTCTCCAGTGTGTACTCCTGGGTTTCCAGCTCCAGGCCTCCGGCGATGACCACTCCGGCGTCGGAAACCGACCAGTCGCCGGACTTGGCGCCCTTGATGGCCTGCTGGACGTTCTTGCCCAGGCGCGGTCCCGCGGCGCGTGCGTTGACCACGAGCTTCTGCTCGATGCCGAACTCCTCCGGGGAGGCGCTCTCGGCGTCCAGCAGGCGCACGGAGCGCAGGTTCAGTTCATCGGCGACGACGGCGGCGAAGCCTCCCAGCGCATCCGCGCCGGGTGCCACCACGGTCAGTTCCTGCAGCGGCAGCCGCACGCGCAGGTTGGCGGCCTTGCGCAGCGAGGATCCGGTGGAGCAGATCTGCTGCACGCGGTCCATCGCTTCCACCAGCGCAGCGTTGGCCGGGAACAGGTCCGCGTCCGGCCAGTCGGCCAGGTGCACGGAGCGTCCGCCGGTGAGGCCGCGCCAGATCTCCTCGGAGACCAGCGGCAGCAGCGAGGCGGCCACGCGGGACACGGTCTCCAGCGCGGTGTACAGCGCGTCGAAGGCGTCAGCGCTCTCGTCAAAGAAGCGCTGGCGGCTGCGGCGGACGTACCAGTTCGTGAGCATGTCCAGGTAGCTGCGCAGTTCATCGCACGCGCCGGAGATGTCGTAGCTGTCCAGCTGGGCGGTCATGTTGCGGACCAGGTCGCCGGTGTTGGCCAGCAAGTACTGGTCCAGGGTGTCGGCGTACCCGTCGTAGCGGAGCTTCGCGTCGTAACCCTTTCCGCCGTCGGCAGCGTTGGTGTACAGCGTGAAGAAGCTGTACACGTTCCACAGGGGCAGGATGACCTGGCGGACGCCGTCGCGGATTCCCTGTTCGGTGACCACCAGGTTGCCGCCCCGCAGGATGGGGCTGGACATCAGGAACCAGCGCATGGCGTCGGAGCCGTCACGGTCCAAAACCTCGGAGACATCCGGGTAGTTGCGCAGGCTCTTGGACATCTTCTGCCCGTCCGAGCCCAACACAATGCCGTGGCTGATGACGTTTCGGAACGCCGGACGGTCAAACAGCGCCGTGGAGAGGATGTGCAGCATGTAGAACCAGCCACGGGTCTGGCCGATGTACTCCACGATGAAGTCCGCGGGGTTGTGAGTGTCGAACCAGGCTTCGTTCTGGAACGGGTAATGCACCTGGCCGTAGGGCATGGAGCCGGAGTCGAACCAGACGTCCAGGACGTCCTCGACACGGCGCATCACGGACTGGCCCTCTTCGGGGGTCCGGGGATCGTCCGGGTTGGGGCGGGTCAGTTCATCGATGAACGGGCGGTGCAGGTCAACCTCGCCGGCCTTGTTCAGCGGCAGGCGGCCGAAATCGGCCTCGATCTCGGCCAGCGAGCCGTAGACGTCGGTGCGCGGGAATTCCGGGTCGCTGGACTGCCACACCGGGATGGGGCTGCCCCAGTAGCGGTTGCGGCTGATGGACCAGTCGCGGGCGTTGGCCAGCCACTTGCCGAACTGGCCGTCCTTGACGTTGCCGGGGATCCAGTTGATGTCCTGGTTCAGTTCGGACATGCGGTCCTTGAACTTGGTGACCTCGACGTACCAGGAGGACACCGCGCGGTAGATCAGGGGGTTGCGGCAGCGCCAGCAGTGCGGGTAGCTGTGCTCGTAGCTGGCCTGGCGGACCAGGCGGCCCTGGGCCCGCAGCACCTGGGTGATGGGCTTGTTGGCCTCGAAGACCTGAAGGCCCACGATGTCGTGCAGGTCGCCGTGGCTGAACAGCGGCAGGAACTTGGCACCTTCGTCCACGGACAGGACCACCGGGATGCCGGCTTCTTCACAGACCTTCTGGTCGTCTTCACCGTAGGCGGGCGCCTGATGGACGATGCCGGTGCCGTCGGTTGTTGTGACGTAGTCGGCCACGAGGAAGCGCCAGGCGTTCTGCGTCCCGTACTTTTCGTCGTCGCTGAAGTCGTTCCACAGCGGCTGGTAGGCCAGGCCCTCCAGGTCGGCGCCGGTGTGGGTTGACGTCACGGCAGCCTCGGCGGAGTCCGCATCCTCATAGCCCAGGTCCTTGGCGTACGCGGCCAGCAGGTCCGCGGCCAGGAGGAAACTGCCGGTGACGGGCGCGTCCGGCGAAGCGGCCTTGACGCCGTTGGGTCCGGCGGGGAGCACGGCGTAGGTGATGGAAGGCCCGACGGCGAGCGCCAGGTTGGTGGGCAGCGTCCAGGGCGTGGTGGTCCAGGCGAGCGCCTGGACGCCGGCGAGCTGCTTCGACAGCGCCGACTCCCCTGCCGTGATGGGGAACGTCACCGTGACAGTCTGGTCCTGGCGGTTCTTGTAGACGTCGTCGTCCATGCGGAGCTCATGGTTGGACAGCGGCGTCTCGTCCTTCCAGCAATACGGCAGCACGCGGTAGCCGTTGTACGTCAGGCCTTTTTCGTGCAGCTGCTTGAACGCCCACAGGACCGATTCCATGTATTCGACGTTGAGCGTCTTGTAATCGTTGTCGAAGTCCACCCAGCGGGCCTGGCGGGTGACGTAGCTCTTCCACTCATCGGCGTACTTCATCACGGAGGCACGGCAGGCGTCGTTGAACTTATCGATGCCCATGGCCTCGATCTGGGTCTTGTCCGTCATGCCCAGCTGCTTCATGGCTTCCAGTTCAGCCGGCAGTCCGTGGGTGTCCCAGCCGAAGCGGCGTTCAACGCGGCGGCCGCGCTGTGTCTGGTAGCGGCCCACGAGGTCCTTGGCGTACCCGGTCAGGAGGTGGCCGTAGTGCGGCAGGCCGTTGGCGAAGGGAGGGCCGTCGTAGAAGACGAATTCGTTGCTGCCGGGCTGCCCGCCGGGGGCGTCGGCGCTTCGCTGGTCGATGCTGGCCTGGAAAGTGCCGTCCTGGTCCCAGTACTTCAGGATGCGCTCTTCGATCTCCGGGAACTTCACGGAGGCGGAGACACCGGCGGCAGCGCCGCTCGAAACTGCAGCCGAAGGGGAAGCTGAGGCTTTGGGGTAATACGTCATTCTCGACATCCTGTGTTGAGCTGGTGAACCACTCAGCCGTTGCTGGATGGTTCCGTTCAGGATGCGAGGACGGCTCGTGTACTGTCCTGGGACTGCACGCTTACCGCGGTACCACCTCACTTACCGGCACTCCACCATGCTCCGGGGGAAGCTTGTTGGTGCGCCGGCCGCTCATTACTGCTGTGACGGGCTTACCCGTCCGGTTCTACCGGCCCTGGCGCGTGCTGATCCTTGCGCCGGGGCGTTCTTCCGGAAGCTCACCGGTGATGGCCGGGTCAAAGCTGATACGACGATGTTACCGGAGAAGTCACTGCGTTTCACTGCACAGCGCGGTCCGCCGGGCAGCGAAACGCAGTGACGGCGGCTGGGCGCCCGGGCCGGTACTAGAAGCCGCGCGGCAGTTTCATCCCGGCAGCAGCCATGACATCGCGGAGCCGGTCCGGGTAGTCGGTGATGATCCCGTCAACCCCGGTGTCGATCAGCGCCCGCATGGTGGGCTGGTCATCGACGGTCCACGGGATGACCTGCATCCCGGCAGCGTGCGCACGCTCCACCATGTCCGCGGTGACGTAGGGGACGTAGCCCGGATCGGTCACTTTGCCGTTCTGCGGGGTGCCGTGCACGGGAGAGACGGCGTCGAAGCCGAGGGAGGACGCTGCAGCGATGAGGTCGCCGCCAAAGTCGTCGGCGTCAATCCCGCCAAGCCACGGCGAGCTGCCCGGCTGCCCGGCCTGGAGGAAGTCCTTGTTGGTCAGGGCCACGGTGCGGATCTGCGGGTCGCGCTGCTGGACGAGGCGCAGGGAGCCCCAGTCGAAGCTCTGGATGGAGACGCGGCTCTGCATCTGGGCGGCGTCGATTTCCCGGAGGGCGACGTCGATGAACTGCTCGCGCGGGGCGGTTTCCGCCGGAGCGCCGGCTTCGACCTTCGTTTCAATGTTGAACTTCACCTGGCTGGCGCGGTGGGCGTCGGCGAGCTCAAAAACCTCGGCCAGAGTCGGCATCTTGGCGCCGGGAGACGCCGTCTGGCCCGGGAACTGCGGCTGGGTGAGCGAACCGCAGTCCAGGCTTCGGACCTGTTCGAAGGTCAGGTCCTTGACGTACTTGCCAACATAGGGGAACTGCGGATCGTTCGGCGTGACCGGCGCGGTATCGAGGCACTTCTTGTTGCTGATCTTGCGGTCGTGCGTGATCACTTCGCGGCCGTCCTTGGTGATCTGGAGGTCAAGTTCCAGGGTGGACACGCCGGTCTCGAGGCCCTTGGCGAAGGACGCCAGGGTGGATTCGACGGTCAGGCCGAGTCCGCCGCGGTGGGCCTGTAGATCAAAATGGTTGTCCGTGCCGTTGGGGTTCGTGTCAGCGGCTTGGGCCTGGACCGAAGTAGTGAGGAGCAGGGCTGCGCTGAGTACGGCAGCGCCAAGCTTCATCGGGGTGCGCATGGGAAGGAATCTCCACTCTGGTGGTGTGCAGTTTGCGCCTGCAACGGTGCCGTCCTGCGGCCAACGTCAGGCCACAGCGGGCTGGCCGGCGTGCGACTGGACGGTAAACGTTGGGCTTCATCGCAAAGCCGATCCAATCAACGGGCGACGCCAGGGCGGCGACTCCTTAGACTCGTGCCATGACAGTCTCCCGGGCGATTTGTTCCGGTCCCTGATGGGCCGTCGTGCACACCACGGCTGGCTGTGGTCTGCTGGCCTGGTTGCGGCACCGGTTGTGGTGGTGTCCTGGTTCCGCGCTGTCCCGGCGCCGTGGCCACCGCTTGTGGTACAGGTAGTGGCCTTTACGCCGTGGCTGGCATTCCTCGCCGCGGCCGCGGTGTTGCTGGCACTGCCCAGCCGGCGTGCCTGGGCTATCCTGCCGGCCGCAATCCTGCTGATCGCACAGCTTACCTGGCTGTTCCCGCCGGAAGTGTTCCTGGCCCGGCAGGGAGGGTACCCCCAGGTCCGGGGGCCGGATGCTCCAGCCGCGGCGAAGCTGACAGTCATGAACCTCAATGCCCGGCTCGGGGGTGCTGATAGCGCCGCCATCGTCCGGCTGGTCCAGGACCACCATGTTGACCTGCTGACCGTCCAGGAGCACAGCCTGGAGTTGGAGAAGCGGCTGGCGCGTGCGGACCTGGGCAGCGTGCTTCCCCACCGCGTGTCCCATCCCCGGAACGGAGCGGCCGGCAGCGCCGTTTACTCGTCTTTCCGACTCAAGGAGGTGGGACTGGTCCCTGACACAGCGTTCAGTATGCCGGTTGTCCGGCTTGAGACCAGTGACCCGGGCGCCGGCGCCGGCCTGACGGTCATCAATGTGCACACGCACGCGCCCGTGGACATTGCCGTTCATCAATGGCGAAGTGACCTTACAGCTGTGGCCCGGGCAAGCAGCGGAGCCGGTCCTACGCTTCTGGCGGGCGATTTCAACGCGACATATGACCACTGGGAATTCCGCGCGATGCTGGAGGGGGCCGGCGGCGGCCGGAAACTGGTGGATGTTGCAACCGCGTTGGGCAGCCGGCTCATCCCCACCTGGCCGATGCGGGATTACAGCCTTCCCGGCGTGACTCTGGACCATTTGGTGACCAGCCCGGACATTTCAAGTTCGGGTTACTCGGTCCATCCGGTCAGCGGCACCGACCACGCTGCAGTGATCGCCACCCTGGAGATCCAGCTTCCCTAACGCTTGCGGATCAGCTTGTGGGTGGCCGCCTGCGCAACGGGCCGGATCACGATCTGGTCCAGGTTGACATGGTGCGGCGCGCTGACGGCGTAGCGCACTACGTCGGCGACGTCGGCTGCGGTCAGGGGCTTCTCCACGCCCTCGTAAACCTTCTCCGCGGCGTCCTGGTCACCAAAGCGGTTGAGCGCGAACTCTTCGGTGCGGACAAGGCCCGGGGCTACCTCGATGACGCGGATGTTGTGCTCCGCCTCTTCCAGCCGGAGGGCACCGGTCAGTGCGTGCTGGGCAAACTTGGCGGCGTTGTAGCCGCCGCCGCCCTCGTAGGCCACCAGTCCGGCGGTCGACGTCAGGTTCAGGACAGTTCCTTCGCCGGTGGCGCGGAGCATCGGCAGGAACGCCCGGGTGAGCTTCACTGTGCCGAGGACGTTGACCCGGAACATCCATTCCCAGTCCTCGGTGTTGGCCTCGCCCACCAGGTCAGCACCCCGGGCCCCGCCGGCAATGTTGATGAGCGTCCCCACGCCGCCGGCTTCGGTGACGCGGGCAAGGAGCCTGGTGACGTCGTCGTCCTCGGTGATGTCAGCGGGAATTCCGACGGCGCCTGTTTCGGCTTCCAGCGCGGCCAGCCGTTCGGCGCGGCGTGCCACAGCGAATACCGTCCAGCCTTCTTCCCGCAATGCCCGCACGGTCGCCTCGCCGATGCCGGTGCTGGCGCCGGTAACCACCGCCGCCCTGTTCTGGGGTGAATCGCTTTGTGATGCCTGGTTCTGTGCTGTCGCGTTCCGTGATTCCTCAGTCATGGCACCACCCTAACGGCAGAGCAGCTACCGATGCTTGAGTATGAACTTTCCGCGGTTGTACCCATGTCCCGCATGCTACGGCAGGCCGCGCCACCGGAACATGAAACAATTGCCAGATGGCTGAAGACACTCAGGGTACAGACACGCCCTCCACCGCCCCTATCAACGTTCCGGACAAGCCCGCCCTTGAGGGGCTGGAAGCTGCCCTCACGCAGCGCTGGCTTGCCGAAGGGACCTACAAGTTCAACCCGGACACCACCCGGGAGCAGGTCTACTCGATCGACACTCCCCCACCCACGGCGTCGGGCTCCCTGCACGTGGGGCACATGTTCTCCTTCACGCAGACGGACGTGCTGGCCCGCTACCAGCGCATGATCGGCAAGAACGTGTTCTATCCGATGGGTTGGGATGACAACGGCCTGCCCACCGAGCGGCGCGTCCAGAACTACTACGGCGTGCGCTGCGATCCGGCCATCCCGTACGACGCCGGCTACCGTGCTCCGGCCGAGCCCGCCAAGAACCAGCGCGACTTCGACGTCGTCTCGCGCCGGAACTTCATCGAGCTGTGTGAAGAACTGGCCGTGGAGGACGAGAAGGTCTTCGAAAGCCTGTTCCAGCAGCTCGGACTTTCCGTGGACTGGCAGCTGACGTACCGGACCATCGATGATGCCTCCCGCGAAGTCTCCCAGCGCGCCTTCCTGGCCAACCTGGCAGCCGGCGACGCGTACATGGCAGAGGCACCAACCCTGTGGGACATCACCTTCCGCACGGCCGTGGCCCAGGCGGAACTCGAAGACCGCGAAGTTGCCGGCGCCTACTACCGCTACCCGTTCTTCACCGAAGACGGCGAAAAGATCTATGTCGAGACCACCCGTCCCGAACTGCTGGCAGCCTGCGCCGCCCTCGTTGCAAACCCCGACGACGAGCGCTACCAGCCGCTGTTCGGCAAGATGGTCACGTCCCCGGTCTTCGGTGTTGAGGTTGAGGTCAAGGCCCACCCGCTGGCCAAGGCGGACAAGGGCTCCGGCATCGCCATGGTGTGCACGTTCGGTGACCTCACCGACGTCACCTGGTGGCGGGAACTCCAGCTGCCCACCCGTGCCATCGTTGGCCGGGACGGCCGCATCGTCGGCGAAACCCCGGACTGGATCACCACCGATGCAGGGCGCACCGCGTACGAAGCCATTGCCGGCAAGACCGTCTTCAGCGCCAAGGAAGCAGTGGTGGAGCTCCTGGCCGCCGAAGATCTGATCGACGGCGAACCGAAGAAGATCATGCACCCGGTGAACTTCTACGAAAAGGGCGACAAACCCCTCGAGGTTGTCACCTCACGCCAGTGGTACTACCGCAACGGCGGCCGCGACGAAGAGCGCCGCGCCCGCCTGATCGCGCGCGGCCACGAGATCGACTTCCACCCGGCCTTTATGCGGTCCCGCTTCGAGAACTGGATCTCCGGGCTGAACGGCGACTGGCTCGTGTCCCGCCAGCGCTTCTTCGGTGTGCCCATCCCCGTCTGGTACCCGCTGGACGCCGAGGGCAACCCGCGGTACGACGCCCCGATCGTGCCCCTGGACGAGCAGCTGCCGGTTGACCCCGCGGCCGATGCCGCACCGGGTTACGACGAAGCCCAGCGCGGCGTTCCCGGTGGCTTCGCCGGCGACGCCGACATCCTGGATACGTGGGCCACGTCCTCCCTGACGCCGCAGATTGTGGGCGGCTGGAGCCGGGACGAGGACCTCTTCGCCAAGGTCTTCCCGTTTGACCTGCGCCCCCAGGGCCACGACATCATCCGCACCTGGCTGTTCTCCTCGGTAGTCCAGGCTGATGCGCTGCAGCACGCCGCGCCGTGGAAGCATGCCGCCATCTCCGGCTGGATCCTGGACCCGGACAGGAAGAAGATGTCCAAGTCCAAGGGCAACGTGGTGGTTCCCACCGATGTGCTGGACGAATTCGGCTCCGACGCCGTCCGCTACTGGGCCACGTCCGCCAAGCTCGGCGCGGATACTGCGTACGAGATCGCGCAGATGAAGATCGGCCGCCGCCTTGCCATCAAGCTGCTGAACGCCTCAAAGTTCGTCCTGAACCTGGGCGCGACGGAGAATTCCGTGGTCTCCACCGATCTCTCGGTCCTGACCAACCCGTTGGACCGGGCGGTGCTGGCCCAGCTGGCCGAGGTGGTGCGCCAGTCCACCAAGGCGTTCGAGAACTACGACTACGCCCGGGCCCTGCAGATCACCGAGAGCTTCTTCTGGCAGTTCACGGACGATTACGTGGAGCTCATCAAGGACCGCGCCTACGGTGCCGCCGGCGACGCTGAGCAGGCCTCCGTGCTGGCAGCACTCGCCACCAGCCTGGACACGCTGCTGCGCCTGTTCGCCCCGTTCCTGCCCTTCGCCACCGAAGAGGTCTGGGGCTGGTGGCGCAACGGCTCCGTACACCGTGCACCGTGGCCCACCGCAGTGGACGTGGACGGCGACACCACCCTGCTTGCCACCGTTGGCACGGCCCTGAGCGGTGTCCGCAAGGCAAAGTCCGAGGCAAAGGTCAAGCAGCGCACCGAGGTCCTCTCCGCCACCATCACGGCGTCGGAATCCCTGACCACGCAGCTGAAGGCCGGACTTGGCGACCTGAAGGCAGCCTCGAACGCCCGCGAACTGACCCTCGTGGCAGGCGACGGCGAACTGACCGTCAGCGACGTTGTGCTGGCCGCTCCGGAGGAACAGCCCAAGGCCTGACCTGTTTTTGGGCAAAGGGGAAGCCCCATCAGCGTTTTGCCGTTGGTGGGGCTTCGACTTTTCGGCCATCCTGGTGACGTCTTTGATGGTCTGGCAGGATCCTTGGATCTTCAGGTCTTCCTACCTCGTCACTGGTAGCTTGTATCTGACTTTGCCGATGGCTGCGTCGGATACATATCACTGAATCTTTGGTTCCTGCGTCCCGCTTCTTTCGAAGTGGGTAAGAACCATTGTTGTCCGGACGGTTTGGATGCGCAAGAGCCCCGGACGAACTACATCAGAGTAGTTCGTCCGGGGCTCTTTGCTGTCTGCGTCAGTTGAATTCGGGACGTTCGCTGCGGCTGCGCTTGATCTCGAAGAAATGCGGGTAGGAGGCAAGCGTGACGGTGGCATCCCACAGCTTGCCTGCCTGTTCGCCGCGCGGGATGCGGGTCAGCACGGGGCCGAAGAAAGCAGTTCCGTTGAAGGCCACAACCGGTGTGCCGACGTCCTGGCCCACCAGCGAGATGCCCTCCTCGTGGCTGGCCCTCAGCTGGGTGTCAAAGGCGTCCGTGGTGGCAACGTCTGCCAGGCCGGCCGGGAGTCCGCACTCCGCCAGTGCCTTGCTGATGACAACGCCGAAGTCCTTCTCCCCACCAAGGTGGATCAGTGTGCCCATGGCGTCGTAGAGCGGCTTCACCACGTGGTCGCCGTGCTGCTCCTGGGCCGCGATGATGACCCGGACCGGGCCCCATGCCTTGTCCATGCCTTCGCGGTATGCGGGTTCCAGATCCCGGCCTTCGTTCAGGACGGAGAGGCTCATTACATGCCACACAGTTTTGATGTCGCGGACAGCCTCAACCTCGCCGATCCAGCGTGAGGTGATCCAGGCGAACGGGCACAGCGGATCAAACCAGAAGTCGGCCTGGTTGATGGTTGTTTCAGTCATGCGTGAGTCCTCTGTTCCTGGGCATGCGGGGATGGAAGGCGGAAGTGTCAGGCGGGGTGGCGGACGTGTCAGGCGGACTTGCGTCGCTTGGTCACGTGCGGAATGAGGGTTGGCTCGGCCTTGCTGAGGACAACGTCAGCGGTGATGACCACGCTGGCCACGTCTTCGCGGCTGGGGAGGTCGAACATGACCGGGAGCAGCACTTCCTCCATGATGGCGCGCAGGCCACGGGCACCGGTACCACGCTCCAGGGCCTGGTCGGCGATGGCATTGAGGGCGTCGTCATCGAAGACGAGTTCCACGCCGTCGATCTGGAACATCTTCTGGTACTGCTTGACCAGCGCGTTCTTCGGCGTGGAGAGGATCTGGATGAGGGCGTCGCGGTCCAGGCTGGAGACCGTGGTGATCACGGGAAGGCGGCCGATGAATTCCGGGATCAGACCGAACTTCAGGAGATCCTCGGGCATAACTTCACCGTAAGAGTCCACCTTGTTGCTGGCATCGTTGAGTGGGGCGCCGAAGCCAATGCCTTTGCGTCCGGAACGCGAACCGATGATCTCTTCCAGCCCGGCAAAGGCGCCCGCCACGATAAACAGCACGTTGGTGGTGTCGATCTGGATGAATTCCTGGTGGGGGTGCTTGCGTCCGCCCTGGGGCGGGACGGAGGCTACGGTTCCTTCGAGAATCTTCAGGAGGGCCTGCTGCACGCCCTCACCGGAGACGTCCCGGGTGATGGAAGGATTCTCGCTCTTGCGCGAAATCTTGTCGATTTCGTCGATGTAGATGATGCCCTGTTCGGCCTTTTTGACGTCGTAATCCGCTGACTGGATGAGCTTGAGGAGGATGTTCTCCACGTCCTCACCCACATAGCCGGCTTCGGTGAGTGCCGTGGCGTCGGCAACAGCAAACGGAACATTCAACCGCCGCGCCAGTGTCTGGGCCAGGTAGGTTTTGCCGCAGCCGGTGGGGCCGATCAGGAGGATGTTGGACTTGGCAATTTCGACGTCGTCGTGGTGGCCGCCCTCGGCGAGGCTGCCGCTCTTGGGGGCGTGGCCGGCCTGGATCCGCTTGTAGTGGTTGTAGACGGCGACGGCGAGGGAACGCTTGGCAGGTTCCTGGCCGATGACGTATTCCTGCAGGAAGTCGAAGATCTCGCGGGGCTTGGGCAGCTCGAAGCTTCCCAGATCGGCGACTTCCGCGAGCTCTTCCTCAATGATCTCGTTGCAGAGCTCAATGCATTCGTCGCAGATGTAGACACCGGGCCCGGCAATGAGCTTGCGTACCTGCTTCTGGCTCTTTCCGCAGAAAGAACACTTCAGCAGATCCGTGCTCTCGCCAATCCGAGCCATATGTGAACCCCTTTAGTATCTTGCTGCCAGGCAGCTGTGCACCGTTGCTGGAATCGTGGCGGGCCTGGGAGGACCGGCCGTGACATCTTCCACTCTAGGTCACAATTGCGTCCAAGGGTGGAAAGCGAAGGCCGGTGCGGCCCAAATTACCGGACCGCACCGGCCGTCGAAGAGGCTGGCTACCTGGTGATTGCCTGCGGCTTCATCTTGCGGGAATCAAGCACCTGGTCAATGAGGCCGTAATCCAGGGCCTCGGCGGCGGTCAGGATCTTGTCACGCTCAATGTCGTTGTTGACCTGCTCCGGGGTGCGGCCCGAGTGGTGAGCCAGCGTGTCCTCAAGCCAAGCGCGCATCCGCATAACTTCCGCGGCCTGGATCTCCAGGTCCGAGGCCTGTCCACCTTGGCCGCCGGAGAGGGCCGGCTGGTGGATCAGGACACGGGCGTTGGGCAGGGCCAGGCGCTTGCCCGGGGTGCCGGCTGCGAGGATCACGGCGGCGGCGCTGGCGGCCTGGCCGAGGCAGACGGTCTGGATCTCCGGCCGGATGTACGTCATGGTGTCGTAGATCGCGGTCATGGCCGTGAAGGAACCCCCCGGGGAGTTGATGTAGAGAGTGATGTCGCGGTCCGGGTCGGTGGACTCGAGCACCAGCAGCTGGGCCATGACGTCATCAGCGGAGGCGTCATCGATCTGTACGCCGAGGAAGATGATGCGGTCCTCGAACAGCTTCGTGTAGGGGTCCTGGCGCTTGAAGCCGTAAGGCGTGCGCTCTTCGAACTGGGGAAGGACGTAGCGGCTGGTCGGAAGATTACCGGCAGTCGATCCGAAGTTGTAAGTCATTTTTGTTGCTCCTGATCTAAGTGTTCTAAGTGCCGGGTTACTTCTCGGAGGCTGACTCGCCGGAGGTAGCGTTGGCGGTTCCGCCGCCGCCTGAGACGGAACCGGCGTGGGCCGCGATCTTGTCGAAGAAGCCGTATTCGAGGGCTTCAGGCGCGGTGAACCACTTGTCTCGGTCGTTGTCCTTGAGGATGGTATCCACGGACTGGCCGGTCTGATCCGCGGTCAGTTCGGCCATGACCTTCTTCATATGCAGGATCAGCTCGGCCTGGATCTTAATGTCCGAGGCCGTGCCGCCGATGCCGCCGGAGGGCTGGTGCATCAGGACCCGGGCGTTGGGGGTGGCGTAGCGCTTGCCCTTGGTGCCTGAGGAGAGCAGGAACTGGCCCATGGAGGCTGCCAGGCCGGTGGCGACTGTGACGACGTCGTTCGGGATGAACTGCATGGTGTCATAGATGGCCATGCCCGCGGTCACGGAGCCGCCGGGAGAGTTGATGTAGAGGTAGATGTCCTTTTCCGGGTTCTCGGCGGACAGGAGCAGCAGCTGCGAGCAGATGGCGTTGGCGTTGTCGTCACGCACCTCGGAGCCCAGCCAGATGATGCGCTCCTTCAGGAGGCGGTTGTAGATGTAGTTGTCCTGGCCGGCCGGATCTACAGTCGCCATCCGGGGGGCCTCTGCGTGCTGTGACATGTGTACTTACCTCTCGCTGGTGACGGTGACATCACTGAACTTCACTACTTGGACACTAACCGGTTTGGTGGCCGATTTGTTCGCGGGAATCGCGCTGTTCGCTGACGGCGCACGATCCCTGCGAGAGCCCGTTAACCAAGGCAGCCCCCGGACCAATAGGTCCAGGGGCTGCCTTCAGTCGCACTACCAGGGGCGTGCTAGAACTTCACGGCTGCCGGGTCGTCACTCGGGGTGGCCGCGGTCTCGGCGTTGGTGCCTTCAGCGGACTCGGCCTCAACGGCGGGAGCCTCTTCTTCGCCGCCGGGGCGGACGAAGTCGCTGAGGTCAACGGTCTTGCCCTCGGTGTCGGTCACGGTGGCCTGGCCCAGGACAACGGCCAGTGCCTTCCGGCGGCGGACCTCGGAAACCATCATGGGAACCTGGCCGCTCTGATCGATGATCTGGGCGAACTGGTTCGGGTCCATGCCGTACTGGCTGGCCGCGCTGACGATGTAGTCGATCAGCTCAGCCTGGCTGACGTTGACTTCTTCCTTTTCGGCAATGGCGTCGAGGATGACTTCGTTCTGGAAGGCGCGGGCGGTGTTGGCCTTGACCTCTTCGCGGTGCTCTTCGGTGTCGTGTTCGCCTTCACCGTGGCCGTTGCCCTCCTTGAAGTGGGCGTCGACCTGCTCTTCAACTACGGAGTCGGGAACCGGAACCTCAATGAGCTCAACGAGCTTGTCCAGGACCTTGTCGCGGGCCTCTACACCCTGCTCAACAACCTTCGATTCGGCGGCCTGCTTGGCCAGGTCCTCACGGAGTTCGGCAAGGGTGTCGAACTCGGAGGCCAGCTGGGCGAAGTCGTCGTTGGCTTCGGGAAGCTCGCGCTCCTTGACGGCCTTGACAACAACCTTCACCTGGGCGGACTCGCCGGCGTGGTCACCGCCCACCAGGGTGGTTTCGAAGATGGCGTCCTCGTCAACGCTGAGGCCGGTCACGGCCTCGTCCAGGCCCTCGAGCATGGTCTCGGTGCCCACCTGGTAGGACAGGCCGGACGCGGAATCAACGTCGGCGCCGTCAATGGTGGCGGTGATGTCGATGGTCAGGAAGTCGCCATCGGCGGCCGGGCGGTCCACGGACTTCAGCGTGCCGAAGCGGCCGCGCAGTTCATCCAGGGCCTTGTCAACATCTTCGTCGGAGGACTCCGCTGCGGCTACCTCGACCTTGATGCCGGCGTAGTCGGGAAGTTCGATCTCCGGACGGATATCAACCTCGGCGTGGAACTTCAGTTCCCCGTCCGTGGAAGTGGGGTCCGGAACTTCGGTGATTTCAACCTCGGGACGGCTCAGGGGGCGGATGCCGGATTCCTGGACTGCAGCCTGGTACCAGCCGTTGAGGCCTTCGTTGATGGCCGTCTCCAGGACGTAACCGCGGCCAACGCGCTGATCAATCAGCTTGGACGGGACCTTGCCCTTACGGAAGCCAGGGACCTGGATCTGCGAAGCAACAGTCTTGTATGCCTCGTCGATGCTGGGCTTCAATTCCTCAAAAGGGACCTCAACATTGAGCTTGACCCGCGTGGGGGTGAGGTTCTCGACAGCGCTCTTCACGGTCTAAGTACTCCTGGGTTTGTGGGATGGGTTTCTGCAAACGCATTTTTCTGCCCGGGCCGCTTGCACGGCCCGAGCCGCAGAGTCGGGGTGACAGGATTTGAACCTGCGACTTCCTGCTCCCAAAGCAGGTGCTCTAGCCAAGCTGAGCTACACCCCGTAAGTGCACAGGCAAGTCTACGGTCATCCGGGCGTTCTTTGCACATTTGACACGTGGGGCATGAATTAGGTTTAGTTGTATCCGGCTTCAACAGCCAGCCCGAAGAAACGCAGAGCAGCCCGACGCAACAGCTGAGCTGTATTTTTCCGGGGACGTAGCTTAATGGTAAAGCCTCAGTCTTCCAAACTGATTACGCGGGTTCGATTCCCGTCGTCCCCTCCACATAAGCAGGGCCCCTCAGCTGAGGGGCCCTGCTTTTTTGTTTGGCCGACTTTTGTTGGCTGACTTTTTTTGGTTACTGCTGGCAGCCGGGGCACCAGTAGAGCTTGCGGCCCACCATTTCGGTGATGGCCACCGGCACGGCGCAGACCCGGCAGGGCTGCCCTTCGCGCTTGTACACAAAGTGGGCGTCGCTGCCCGTGGGCAGGAGCGCCCCCGGTTCCCGGTTATCCGGCTCCCAATACATCGGCGGTGTGGTGATGATCCGCCCGTCGCGGACGCCGTCGGCCATTACTGCGGCTGTGTCGTCCCACAACAGACCGGCGGCGCTGCTGGAGAGTCCAGTACCCGGCAGCCATGGATCCAGCCGCTGCCGGAACAGAACTTCGGCCCGGTAGACATTCCCGACGCCGGCAATCACCTTCTGGTCCATCAGCAGCGCTGCGACGGACGTCTTGCGGGACAAAAGGCCCGTCACAAAGCGGGTCCTGTCCGCGTGATGGTTGTGCAGCGGATCCGGCCCCAGCCGGGCCAGCACGGCCCGGGCTTCTGCCTCGGTGGTGGCCGCGCATGTGGTGGCACCGCGGAGGTCCGCCCAGCCATGCCTGCTGACCAGCCGGACACGCACGGCGCCGCGGGGCTCGGGAGGTCCCGCGTACTCAACCATCCCGGCGTCGTCGGTAATTTCGGGGTCCTCGAAAACCTCGCGCTCCCCGATCTTCCGCGGGGCACCGATGCTGGAGGCCCCGCTGAAGGTCGCGTCGCCGCCGAAGTCCCAGGCCCCGTAGAGCCCCAGGTGGACGTGCAGCACCACAGCGTGGTCAAAATGCAGGAAGAGATGTTTGCCGTGGGCGCGCGAATCCGTCAGGACCTGGCCGTCCAGCAGGGCTGCGCCGGCAACGAACCGGCCCTGCGGGCTGCTCACGGATAGCGATTCCCCGGTAAAGACGTCCCCGAACTGTTGCGCCAGGCGGCGGACTGAATGCCCTTCGGGCACTACTCGATGACCTCGCCGGTGGTTTCGTAAGCCGCGATCTTGCCGATGCGGCGGACGTGCCTTTCGTCGTTGCTGAAGGGCTCAGCCAGGAACGCCTCGATCAGTTCGGTTGCTTCTTCGACAGTGTGCTGGCGGCCGCCCACGGCCACCACGTTGGCGTCGTTGTGTTCGCGTGCCAAAGTTGCGGTGGAGTGGTTCCAGGCGAGGGCTGCGCGGACCCCCTTGACCTTGTTGGCGGCGATCTGCTCACCGTTGCCCGAGCCGCCCAGGACGATGCCCAGGGCGTGGATTCCTGCCTGCTGGTCAGCGACGACGGCGAGCGCTGCGTTGATGCAGAAGGACGGGTAGTCGTCCAGGGCGTCGTATTCCTTGGGGCCGTGGTCCACCACGTCGTAGCCCTTGGCCGTGAGGTGGCTGACCAGGTGGGCGCTGAGTTCCATGCCTGCGTGGTCGGTGGCGATGTGTACCCGCGGGAAGGCAGGGGAAGAAGTCACAGCAGTATCCGTTCGTTTCGGCGCCGGTGCCAGCAGTGCTGGTTCAGGCCAGGGTCAGATCATCAGGGACAAGGTTACTAGGACTCAGACTCCGGCGCGCGTTCGCCGGAAGTGCCCCCGTGCGCCCTGGCGGCCACCCGGGTCAGGACTTCCGCCAGCCGGGCCGCGGATGCCGGGCTGCCGCCGCTGACCGCAAGGTTGCGTCCGTCGGTTTGATGAACGACGACGGCGGGGCCGCTGCTGACCAGCATCGCGGCGGTGCCGCTGTGGTTGCGGTAGCCCCACCCGCCGTAGTCGGCGGCGCGGACGTCCGCGGCGCTTGCGGTGGAGATCGCGGCCGCCGGCACATCCATGACCGGCAGCACTCCGGCCACCAGGACACGCAGGCCGCGGCGGTCGGCCTTGACGCGGGCGCAGAGGAAAGCAGCGGCCACCACAGCGAGGGCAGCCACCAGGGCCCCGAGCCAGGGCAGCGCCACAGCGATCAGCGCGGCCGGGAACAGGCTTGCCACCGCGATCATCACAAAGACCGAGCTGCGGGCGTGCACCCACATCCGGAACGTGTCCCCCGCAAGCTCCGGGTCAAGCTCGCGGGCGAGGGCCCGCTCCAGGGCCCGGTCGTCGTCAAGCGACCACTGCCGGTCGGCCTTGAACACGAAGCCCATGATGACACCCAGCGACAACGCCGCCCCGCTGCCCAATGCGAGAACCGTGAGATCCACCCGGGACTCCCGGGCGTCCGCGAGGCCGGCCTGCCCCACCAGCCCGGCCGCCAGGACGCTGGTGATGAACAGGCTCAGGAACAGTCCCGTCCCCATCATGATCCGGCGCATCACAGCGGGCCGGGACAGCGGTGCCGCCTGGAACATCACCAGCCAGCCTGAGGCGATGATAAGCAGCGCGCCGCCGGCCGCATAGGCGCCGAACGGGGCAAAGGAGGCGCCGCCGTCGGCCGTCCAGCTGATGGCTACGGGGTCCGGAAGATCGGGACGCAGCAAGAAGGCGCAGAACACAAAAGCCGCCGACAGGACGACGGGAAAGCCGACGGCGAAGCGCAGTGCCTTGGTGTCCACCGAATCCCGGAACTTTCCCATGCATTAACGCTACTCCCGCCGGAGGGCGTGACAGAATGACTTCACTGTGCCGGTGCAGGCCACCGCCCGCCGGCAACCGCAACCCCTTCTGGAGGCCCCACTTGCCAGGTATGAACCTGACTCGCGCCGAAGCCCGCGAGCGTGCCGCACTCATCAACGTTGACTCCTACGATGTCATCCTCGACCTGACCAGGGGCGGGAAGGTCTTCGGGACCACCACCACGGTGAAGTTCACGGCAGTGCCGGGTTCCACCACTTTCATCGACGCCGTAACGCACGCCGTGCACAGCGTCACGCTCAATGGGCACGCCCTGGACCCTGCGGCAGTGTCCGACGGTATCCGGATCCAGTTGCCGGACCTGGCCGCGGCCAACGAGCTCACGGTGGTGGCCGACGCGCCGTACATGAACACCGGCGAAGGCCTGCACCGCTTTGTGGATCCGGTGGACAACGAGGTGTACCTGTACACGCAGTTCGAGGTTCCCGATTCGCGCCGGATGTTCGCGGTGTTTGAGCAGCCCGACCTCAAGGGCACCTTCAGGTTCACGGTCACCGCGCCGTCGCACTGGGATGTCATCTCCAACTCCCCCACCCCTGCCCCGGTGGAAGCCACACCAGGGGACGACGGCGGCGCCCGCTCGGTCTGGACGTTCGCTCCCACACCGCGGCTGTCCTCCTACGTCACCGCCCTGATCGCCGGCCCGTACCAGTCAGTCCGCAGCGAAGTGGCCAGTTCCGACGGCCGCGTGATCCCGCTGGGAGTTTTTGCCCGGAAGTCCCTGATGCAATATCTCGACGCGGACAACATCTTTGACCTGACCCGCCAGGGCTTCGAATTCTTCGAGGCGCAGTTCGGCTTCCCGTACCCGTTCGAGAAGTACGACCAGCTCTTTGTGCCCGAGTTCAACGCGGGCGCCATGGAGAATGCCGGCGCGGTGACCATCCTGGAAGGCTATGTCTTCCGGAGCAAGGTGACCGGGGCACAGATCGAGCGCCGGGCCATCACCGTGCTGCACGAACTCGCGCACATGTGGTTCGGCGACCTGGTGACGATGCGCTGGTGGAACGACCTCTGGCTCAACGAATCCTTCGCCGAATACATGTCCCACCTCGCGGCCGTGGAAAACACGTCCTTCACGAGCGCGTGGACCACTTTTGCCTCGGTGGAGAAGTCCTGGGCCTACCGCCAAGACCAGCTGCCCACGACCCACCCGATTTTCGCCGACATCAGTGACCTGCAGGACGTGGAGGTCAACTTCGACGGCATCACTTACGCCAAGGGCGCCTCAGTCCTGCGCCAGCTGGTGGCCTGGGTGGGGCCGGAGCAGTTTATGGCCGGGGTCCGGGAGTATTTCGCGAAGCACGCCTGGCAGAACACCGAGCTGAGCGACCTCATGGTGGAGTTGGAGAAGGCCAGCGGCCGCGACCTGGACCAGTGGGGCCGCCTCTGGCTGGAGACCGCCGGCGTCAATACGCTCAAGCCGGAGCTCTCCGTGGACGGCTCCGGGACGCTGACGTCCTTCACCATCGTGCAGTCTGCCGTCGAGGAGTGGCCCACCATCCGTCCGCACCGGCTCGCCGTCGGGTTCTACAACCTGAACAGCGCGGGCAAGCTGGAGCGCGTGCACCGCGAGGAGCTCGACGTCGACGGTGAGCGAACCGAGGTGCCGGAGCTGGCGGGCCTGGCGCAGCCTGACCTGATCCTGGTCAACGACGACGACCTCGCCTACGCCAAGGTCCGGCTGGACGAGAAGTCCCTCGCCACGGCAACGGCGCACCTGAAGGACTTCAGCGAGAGCCTGCCGCGCACTCTGGTGTGGAACTCCGCCTGGGACGCTGCCCGCGATGGCGAGTCCCCGGCGCGCCGGTATGTGGAGCTGATCCTGGCCAACGTGGCCGCGGAATCGGATTCTTCGGTGATCCTGGTCCAGCTGCGCCAGCTGGCCACCACGGTGAACTTCTATGTGGCCGAGGAGCACCGCGAGGCCACGACGGTCACCGCCGTGGACACGCTGTGGGAGCTTGCCAGTGCAGCACTTGGCGGGTCCGACGCCCAGCTGCAGTTTGTGAAGTCGTTTGCCCTGTTGGCCGGCAGCCCGGGCCAGCTGGACACCGTCGCCGGGCTCCTGGATGGCACGGCGACCTTGGACGGGCTGGCCGTGGACCAGGACCTCCGCTGGGAGCTGCTGGCGTCCCTGGTGGCCGGTGGCCGGCGGGGCCAGGCACAGATCGACGCCGAACTGGAGCGCGACAACACCGCGAGCGGACAGAACGCGGCGGCGCTGGCCACGGCGGCCATCCCCACCGCCGAAGCCAAGGCCGCCGCGTGGGACTCGGTCGTGGTCACGGGAGAACTCTCCAATGCGCTCCAGGGTTCAGCCGTCACAGGCTTTATGCGGGTGCTGGACCGTTCGCTGCTGGAGCCCTATGCGGAAAAGTACTTCGAGGCTGTTCCCGGGATCGTGGCGAACCGCACACACGCACTCGCCCAGCAGATCGTCGTCGGGCTTTATCCGGCACTGCTGACCACGCAGGCAACGGTGGATCGGACGGATGCTTTCCTCGCCGGTCTTCCGGCCGACAGCAGCGCACTGCGCCGCATGATGCTGGAAAACCGGGACGGCGTGGCCCGGGCGTTGCGGGCACGCGCGGCCGACGTGCTGCCGGGCGAAGCCTAGGCCGGCACAATGGGCCTGGGCGAGCACCACTATTCCCTGACGGTGCAGTGGACCGGCAACCTGGGTAACGGCACGTCGTCGTACCGTGGCTACTCACGGGACCACGACATCCGGATCCCCGGGCTGCCGGTCCTGCCCGGTTCCGCCGATCCGACGTTCCATGGGGACCGTGACCGCTACAACCCGGAGCAGCTGCTCCTGGCGGCGCTGGCGCAGTGCCACATGCTGTCTTTCCTGCACGTGGCGGTGAAGCACGGCGTGGTGGTGACCGGCTATCAGGACGACGCCACCGGTGTGATGCGGCTGAACCGCGACGGCAGCGGGCAGTTTGAGTCCGTCACGCTGAACCCGCGGGTGACCGTGGCGGACGCGGCGCACGTGGATCTTGCGGAACAGCTTCACCGCGAAGCCAACGCGGTCTGTTTCATCGCCCGCAGCGTCAACTTCCCCGTGCATCATTCACCCGTGACCGTGGTGGCCTGAGACCCAACTGGGTCGCACTAACTGTCGCTATGGGAGGTCATAACGACAGTTACTGCGACCTACATGGGTGGGGTGCTACCCGGTTCGCGCTCGGCCGGACTCAGCGGCTTCGAACAAGCTCCTCAGCCAGCCGTGTTTCGGTGGCGGGCGTGAGCCCTGCCTTGCGGGGGCGGTCCAGGCCGCGGCGGCGTTCGTCCTCCAGGGTGGCCGCCAGCGTTTCCTGCCAGGGTCTTATGGCCAATCCGGCGGCCCTCGCGGCGTGGTTGCTGCGGTTGCAGAACCCCTCGTGGCCGGGCGGCAGCCACAGCGGGAGGGAATCCGGTCCGGCCCAATAGTCGATCCCGGACTCCACGAGCCAATCCTCCGGAGCATTGAGGGCCTCGCCCCGATACCCGGCCACTGTTTTGGCCGCCTCGATGTACTCGCCAAAGGGCACGTGCTCCCCCACGGCGTTCAGCGGCCCGGTCACCCCACGCTGGGCAGCATCGAGGACCCAGGCCGCGAGGTCCCGCACGTCAATGACCTGCGTGGCATGGCCGGCGATGGCCGGGACCACGGCCGGGGCGTTGTCCCGGGCAAACCTTGCAGGCCAGTAGCCGTAACGGTCCGTTCCATCGCCGGGGCCGCTGATCAGGCCGGCGCGGCAGAGGTGGGCCCTGTCCCCCGCGGCCTCCAGGGTGGCCTGTTCAATCGCCGACTTGGATTCCCCATAATTCTCCGGGGTGGATTCCGTGCCGGCTGACAGCGGTGCCAGCAGCTCAGCGTCCTCAGCCGCTCCCGGCGTCGAAGGGTCTGCGTAAACGGAGCAGCTGGACACAAACGTCCAGTGGCTGGTCCGTTGGGCCAGGGCGGACAGCGCCTCCTTGGCCGGGACAGGATCGCGGGCCACGTCAATGACCGCATCCCACTCCCCTTCCACTTGTGCGTAGCTGTTCCCGCCGAGTGAACGGTCCGCTTTTACCCACTGGACACCGTCTGGCGGTTCGGTCGCGGATCCGCGGGCCAGGCACGTGACTGTGTGACCTGCGGAAACGGCTTGCCGGGCGATTTCAGACGAGAGAAAGGCGGTTCCGCCGAGAATGAGGATGCGCATGGGGCCACGCTACGGCGCTAGGGTTGAAAGAGAATAGAGCCTTATGCCACGGGCGAACCTGTGCATGGGCCGACGTTATCCCCCGGCCGCCGCCGGTGATCCCCCCAAGGAGTTTTGCCTCTATGTTCAGCACGATGTCGATTACACCCCCGCCCCTCACCTCGCAGCCCAACGGCGTCAGCGTCACGGGCATTGTGATCAGCCTTGGCGTCGGAATCGCGATATGGCTGGTGGCCACCTTTGTAATTTCCCGGATCAGCAAGCGCGTGGCGTCGGGTACCAATTTCTTCAAGAAACCGCACTTCAAGTGGGTTGCCCCCGCCTTGAGGGCCCTGGATCACGAGCGCCGCGTGCAGCGGGCGGAGACCATCGGTTCCCTGCTCAACAGCATCGTCGGAGTTCTGGTGGCCGTGATCACCACCATGTATGTGCTGCAGAACCTGGACATCAACATCGCCCCGCTGCTGACCAGCGTGGGAATCCTGGGTATCGCCATCGGTTTTGGCGCCCAGCAGCTGATCCGCGACTTCCTTGCCGGGATCTTCATCACCATCGAGGACCAGTACGGGATCGGTGACGTCATCGAAACCAGCGAAGTTGTGGGTGTGGTGGAGTCCATGGGGCTGCGCATCACCCGGGTCCGTTCGGAGGACGGCGCCATCTGGTACCTCCGTAATGGCGAGATCCTTCGCGTCGGCAACCGTTCGCAGGGCAACTACGTTCCGGTGCCGGACGTGCCGGACGTGCCGGACGTGCCGGACGTGCCGGTCGCCGGGCCGGACACTGCCCTGAGTGCGCCCGCCACCGAGGCGAAAAAGACCGAGCAAAAGGCCGGAGAATAGAGACATGACCTTACCCGCCGAGCCGCAGCAGCCACGCCAGCTTATGCAGAACGATCCCTTCAGCCAGCCCGGCTACACGGACAACTTCTACGACGCCGTGGGCGGACACAAGACGTTCGTCAAGCTGATCGATGTCTTTTACGACGGCGTAGCCACGGACCCGCTGTTGCGCCCGATGTACCCGGAGGAGGACCTCGAACCGGCCAAACGGCGGTTCCTGATGTTCCTGGAGCAGTACTGGGGCGGCCCCACCACGTACGGCGAGGAGCGCGGCCACCCGCGCCTGCGGATGCGCCACATACCGTTCCGGGTCACGCCGGAGGCCAAGGACCGCTGGCTGTTCCACATGCGGACCGCTGTCGATGCCCTGGAACTGCCACCCTTGTACGAGGGAACGCTCTGGGACTACATGGAACGCGCCGCGCTGTCCATGGTGAACAGCCCGTCGGAGGCCTGACGCGGCCTTCGGGCAGCGTATGGGCGCGTCCGACGGCGGCTGGCCGGGTTTTAGAGGCCGCTGCCGGTGCGTGCCAGGACGTGGCCGCGTGGACCACTGAGGCGGAACCAACGGCCCGCCCGGTACAGCTTCTGGTCAGCGTCTGCGAGGAATCCCAGGGTGAGGGCCGCGAAGGCGGCTCCTGCCGGAAGGCCGGAGTCATCAAGGGCCCGGCCCCACACGGCGGCGCGTGCGTTGTTGACGATCAGCGCCCCCGGCTGGGCGGGCATGATGCCCGCCACTTCGGTGATGCCGGCTTCGGCCGCGCGCCGGAGGTCGGCATCCGACAATGCACCCACCAGTTCCCAGCCGGTGCGCGGTGCGCCGACGCCTGTCCACGATTCGGTGACGGTGGACGGCGGAACCGGCAGCTCGACGTCGTCCTCCCCTGCCCTGGCAAGCCGGTCAAGGACGGCTGAGAGCGGTACCGTCACGTCAATCGCGGAAGGCTCCGCCAGCGCCATGGTGCGCAGGCCCAGGATGGTGGGGGTCGATTCGCCCAGCAGGCGGGGCCGCAGGATGCACACGTAGGCCGCGAGAACGGAACCTGCGGCCTGAAGCCGGATGGCGCCGTCGTCGACCGTTTTTGCACGGCTAGTGAACGTTCGCAGATCGGCGAGATCACGCGGGTCGGCGAACCGGAAGGACTTTGTAAGTAGGTCAGACACATTAAGAACACTACCGGCTGAAGCTTGGTTGAGCAGCGGCGGGGCGGCGTCTAGAGTCGATCCATGACTGAAGCCGAAACGGGACTGCTGGCGCCACCCAGCGGCGACCCCACCGAAACGCTCATCCAGCTCCTTGACCTTGGTGAGCTTGAGGGCGCCCGGACGGATGAGGACATCTTCCTTGGCCCATCGCAGCAGCAGCCCCGGCAGCGTGTGTTCGGCGGCCAGGTGCTGGCCCAGTCGCTGGTCGCTTCCATGAGGACCGTGGACCCGGAACGGTTTGTCCACTCCATGCATGGCTATTTCCTCCGGCCCGGCGACGCCAACAAGCCCATCACGTTCGGTGTCCAGCGCCTGCGTGACGGCCGGTCCTTTTCGGCGAGGCGTGTCCATGCCTACCAGGAAGGGGTGCCCATCCTTTCGATGATCGCGTCCTTCCAGGACCTGGACGAAGGCCTCGACCACGAATCCAAGATGCCCGCCGGCATTCCCGATCCTGAGTCGCTGCCGAGCACGGCCGATCTGCTGGGCAAGTTCGACCACCCCATCGCCCAGCACTGGGCTTACGAGCGGCCCTTTGATATCCGGCACGTTGACCCGCCGCTCTACGTTTCTGCCAAAGGCAAGAAGGAGGCCCGGAACGCCGTCTGGATGAAGACGTTCGGGCCCATGCCCGATGATTCAAACCTGCACCGGGCCGCCCTGGCCTACGCCAGCGACTACACGCTGCTGGAATCCATTCTGCGCCGCCACGGGCTGAGCTGGATCACGCCCGGCATGAGTGTCGCCAGCCTCGACCACGCCATGTGGTGGCACCGTCCCGCCCGCGTGGACGAATGGCTGCTCTACGTCCAGGAATCCCCCAGCGCCCAGGGAGCCCGCGGCCTCGCAACGGGCAAAATCTTCAACCGGGCCGGGCAGCACGTTGCCTCGGTGGCGCAGGAGGGCATGGTCCGGGTTCCCACCGACCTGAAAAACAAAGTAGTTGGCGCGTTCCAGTCCAAAGTCCTGGAGCACCAGATCCGCAAGGCCGGGCGGAACTGAGGCTGAGCGGGCTGACTAAGCCGGCTGGCAGAGCGGGCTGACTGGCTTCCGGCAGGCAGCAGAAAGGCCGGCACCCTGACGGGGTGCCGGCCTTCTTTGCGATCAGTCGCGGGTGAGGCGGCGGTGCGTCACGCGGTGCGGCTTGGCCGCATCGGGTCCGAGCCGCTCTACCTTGTTCTCCTCGTAGGATTCGAAGTTGCCCTCGAACCAGTACCACTTGGCGGGGTTTTCCTCGTCGCCTTCGTAGGCCAGGATGTGTGTGGCCACCCGGTCCAGGAACCAGCGGTCGTGCGATACCACCACGGCGCAGCCGGGGAACTCCAGCAGCGCGTTTTCAAGGCTGCTGAGCGTTTCGACGTCGAGGTCGTTAGTGGGTTCGTCAAGGAGCAGCAGGTTGCCACCCTGTTTGAGCGTCAGTGCAAGGTTGAGGCGGTTGCGCTCACCACCGGAGAGCACCCCGGCCTTCTTCTGCTGGTCCGGACCCTTGAAGCCGAAAGCGGCAACGTAGGCGCGGGACGGCATTTCGACCTGGCCCACCTGGATGTAATCGAGGCCGTCCGAAACAACTTCCCACAGGGTCTTGTTCGGGTCGATGCCGCCGCGGCTCTGGTCCGCGTAGGAGATCTTGACCGAATCGCCGATCTTCAGCTCGCCGCCGTCGAGCGGCTCCAGGCCAATAATGGTTTTGAACAGCGTGGACTTGCCCACGCCGTTGGGGCCGATGACGCCGACGATGCCGTTGCGGGGAAGCGTGAAGGACAGGCCGTCGATCAGGGTGCGGTCGTCAAAGCCCTTCTGCAGGTTCCTGGCTTCCAGGACCAGCCCGCCCAGGCGCGGGCCCGGCGGGATCTGGATCTCTTCGAAGTCAAGCTTGCGCGTGCGGTCAGCCTCGGCAGCCATCTCCTCGTAGCGGGCCAGACGGGCCTTGGATTTGGTCTGGCGGCCCTTGGCGTTGGAGCGTACCCACTCGAGTTCCTCGGTGAGGCGCTTGGCCTGCTTGGCGTCCTTTTTGCCCTGGACTTCCAGGCGGGCCCGCTTCTTCTCCAGGTACGTGGAGTAGTTGCCTTCGTAGGGGTACAGGTGGCCGCGGTCAACCTCGGCGATCCATTCCGCGACGTGGTCGAGGAAGTACCGGTCGTGGGTGACGGCCAGGACTGCGCCGGCGTAGCTGGAGAGGTGCTGTTCCAGCCACAGCACGCTCTCGGCGTCGAGGTGGTTGGTGGGCTCGTCCAGGAGCAGGAGGTCGGGCTTCTGCAGCAGGAGCTTGCAGAGGGCCACGCGGCGGCGCTCACCGCCGGAGAGCAGTGTCACGTCGGCGTCCGCGGGCGGGCAGCGGAGGGCGTCCATGGCCTGCTCGAGCTGGGAGTCGAGATCCCAGGCCTCAGCAGCGTCAATGGCTTCCTGCAGCTGACCCATTTCTTCGAGCAGGACGTCGAAGTCAGCGTCGGGGCTGGCCATTTCCTCGGAGATCTCGTTGAAGCGCTGGATCTTGCCGTAGATCTCGCCAACGCCTTCCTGGACGTTGCCCAGGACAGTCTTTTCCTCGTTCAGTGGCGGTTCCTGCAACAGGATCCCCACGGTGTAGCCGGGGCTGAGCCGGGCCTCACCGTTGGAGGGGATGTCCAGTCCGGCCATGATCTTCAGGATGGTGGACTTACCGGCACCGTTCGGGCCTACAACACCGATTTTGGCGCCCGGGAAGAACGACATGCTTACGTTGTCAAGAATGAGTTTTTCGCCAACTGCCTTGCGGGCATTGGTCATTGTGTAGATAAATTCCGCCATGGTTCCAAATCTAGTGGGTTGGCGGGCTTAACTCACATTCGAGGCGTCAGGCAGCCGCTCCCACGAAACACTTGCCGCTGGCCAGGACCGGCAGAACGATAACGGTGACCTTGCCATCGCGGACCTGTCCCACCACGCAGTCGGTGCCCTGCAACACAGCGGCCTCAATGGCATCAGCTTCCAGCCCGGTAGGAGTCCGGCTCGCCGACACTTCGAGCGCCGGCGGGGAAATCCCGGCGCCGGTCAGGGCATCTGTCACCTGGGCTGTGGCTGGCTTTGGTGTCCCCGCCGCCAGCTTCCCCAGCGCGTCCGTTACTGTCTGTTTCATCTCCACGATGGCCGGATCCTCCGCCGGGGGCGTGGCGGCCGGCTGGGTGGTTCCGGTGGTCGCCGGGTCCGAGGGGGTGGCCAGTTCGCCGGGCGTGGCAGCGCCCGTGCCTGTCGCCGTTGGGGAGCCGCCGGTGCAGGCTGCAAGCGCAAGCGCAAGAACCATCAGGAGGCTTCCGGCGAGCGCCGCGGGCGCCCGCCCCGCACGTGCCCCGAACCGCCGGGAACGGGTGGTCCGGCTGGTGATGGGGGTTGCCTGCCGGTTGTCCGTCGCGCGATTCATGCCGCCATTCTGCCACGCGGCCAAGCCTGGGACGGAACGGTCCCGGCGCGGGCGGACTTCCAACCCCGGGCCCGCCCGCGTCCCGTGCGGTATCCAGCGCCAGCACTTTCAGACGGTGGCTCCGGCGAGCTCGCCTGTTTCAGCGTCCACCGGAATGCGGTTGCCGTCTGCATCCTCGTGGAAGACTCCCAACGCTGCAGCGTCGTCGTCCGTGTGCTCCCCTTCTTCCGGGTCTCCGCCGTCCTCGTCAGGATCAGCGGGGACGACGCCGCTGCCCTCCGCTGACGCCTCCTGCCCTGCCGCGCCGTTGTCTGAGACGAGGTGCAGTCCGGTGTCGCTGGTACGGATGTAGTTGGCCGAACCACGCTTGAGGTCGTGACCCACGGAATCCGCATCGATTTCGGCCGAATGGTAGACCCGGCCGTCTTTCTCCCAGCTGCGCAGCTTGAGCCGGCCAACGACGATGACGCACTGGCCCTTTTTGATGCTGCAGGCCATGTTTCCGGCAAGCTGACGGTAGCCCTGGACGTTGAACCAGTTGGTGTGGCTGTCCACCCAGGTGCTGGTGGCCCGGTCAAAACGCCGCGCCGTTGAACCGAGGCGGAACGAGGCGGTGCCAACGCCGCCCGGAGTTGTGGAGGTCTTGATATCCGTGGCAACGAAGCCCCGGAATGTTTGGTAGTCAGTCATCTTCTTGTCCTGTCTCGAAAGGTAGCGCCTTAGCGGCAGAACCAGCTTCGCGCGGACGGCACCGGACCGCGAGGGACAACTTCGCGTATGTGCACAACCCCTGCCTGAAACCGCCCTGTTGAGGAGGAGTACGGCGGTGCGCGGTGCTGACGCTGCTGCGCGTCGGGGCAATGTAGACTTTTGATGCGCCGGATCTATGGTCGTGGCGCCACGTGCCCCAGTAGCTCAGGGGATAGAGCAGCGGCCTTCTAATCCGCCGGTCGGGGGTTCGATTCCCTCCTGGGGCACCATCGTGATGAATCGGGCCATCGTTATACGGATGCGCCATACAACGAAGAACACCCCCGGTCCTCGGACCGGGGGTGTTCTTCGTTGTGTGACTGGTGTGAAATTGCCGTTTTCAGGCGTACGGAAGAACCAGCTCCGCGTAGCGCTCCTTGACCGTGGAAAGGACCATATTGCCATCCGTGTCCCAGATCTCCTGATTGAAGATTTCGACTTCGATGTCGCCGGTGTACCCGGCGTCCCGGACCCACGTGCCAATGGTGGCGAAGTCAATGACGCCGTCGCCCATAAATCCTCGGGACAGCAGCGGATCAGCTGCGATCGGCATGTTGAAGTCACACACCTGGTAGGAGGCGATGCGCCCTTCCCTGCCGGCACGTTCAATCTGCGCCTTCAGTTCCGGGTCCCACCAGACATGGAAGGTGTCGACGGCGACGCCCACCGCGTGCGCATCAAACGGGGTTGCAAGATCCAGGGCCTGGCCCAGGGTCGAAATCACGGCGCGGTCCGCTGCGTACATGGGGTGCAGGGGTTCGAGCACCAGCCGGATGCCGTTCTCCGAGGCGAACGGGACAAGATCGGCGAGGCGGTCGGCAACGCGCTGGCGGGCTGCCACCACGTCCTTCTCCCCCGGCGCCAGGCCGCCGACCACCAGGAAGAGTTCCCCGGTGTCCAGCGCAGCCGCTTCGAGGACGGCCGCCCGGTTGTCCGCCAGCGCGGCGGCCTGGCCCTCAGCGTCAGCCGCTGTCAGGAAGCCGCCGCGGCACAAGGAGGAGACCCGGAGGCCCGCGTCCTTGATCAGCTTCGCGGCCTTGTCCAGCCCCGCTTCTTCAACCCGGTCGCGCCACGGGGCGATCGCGGGGATTCCGGCGCGGACACAGCCATCAACCACTTCGGCAAGCGTCAGCTTCTTGGTGGTGGCGCTGTTCAGGGAAAGCCGCGAAAAAGGGGACGGTTCTGAATTGGATGTCATACTGCCACTCCGTTGATGCGCAGGTAGTCGGACATTCGGAACGCGGCCAACGCCGGGTCCTTCAGCAGTCCTGCCTGGTCGGCGAGTTCAAACGTCTTCGCCAGGTGCACCACGGAGCGGCCCGAGTGCAGTCCACCCACCATCTGGAAACCGGGCTGCTTGCCGTTGAGCCAGGACATAAAGGCGATCCCGGTTTTGTAGTAGAACGTGGGAGCGCTGAAGATGTGCTTGCCCAGTTCCCGGGTGGAATCGAGGATGGCGCGCGCCTTGGCGGAGTCGCCGGCATCGTAGTGCTGCAGGGCGACGGAAGCTGCGGGGTAGATGGCAGCGAAGATGCCCAGCAGGGCGTCCGAGTGGTGGCTGCCGTCGCCGTCGATCAGTTCCGGGTAGTTGAAGTCGTCGCCGGTGTAGAGGCGGACGCCTTCCGGCAGGGCGGCGCGCAGGGCAACCTCATGCGAAGCGTCCAGCAGGGATACCTTCACGCCGTCCACCTTGTCGGCGTGCTCGCGGATCAGGGACAGGAACGTCTCGGTCGCGGCAGCGACGTCGTCCGAACCCCAGTATCCGGCCAGCGCGGGATCGAACATGGTCCCGAGCCAGTGCAGGATGACGGGCTGGTCCGCTTCCTGCAGCAGCGTCGAATAGACCTTCAGGTAGTCTTCCGGGCCAGTGGCCACGCGGGCCAGTGCCCTAGAGGCCATGAGGATGACCTTGGGTCCGGCTTCACTGACGACGGCGATCTGCTCGCGGTAGGCGTCCAGGACGGCGGCAAGACCTGCCTTGCCGGTGGGCAGTGTGGCGAGCTCCAGCTGGTCGGTGCCGGCACCGCACGAGACCAGGTCGCGGACGGTCTTCCCGGCGGTAGCGGGGCCACCGGCGGCGACCACCGAAGCGGCCTCCACACCGGTGCGCTTGATGAGCTGCTGGGTTGCGGCCCAGTCCAGGCCCATGCCGCGCTGGGCCGTGTCCATGGCATCCGCAACACCCAGGCCGTAGGACCAGAGTTCGTGCCGGTACGCCAGGGTGGCGTCCCAGTCGAGGCTGGCCGGGGCACCTGGCGTGTTGTCCGCCAGGACCTCGGGAATGACGTGGGCGGCCGCGTACGCGCGGCGCGACGTGAGCGGGGCGGTGGGGCGTGCCCACGACACGCCGCCCTGGAGGCGGTACTCGCGGGTGCCGCCGTCGTGGGTGGGAAGGATCAGGGAAGTCATCAGAGCGTGATCTCCGGGATGTCGATGGTGCGGCGTTCGTCGTTGGACTGCAGGCCAAGCTCGGCGAGCTGGACGCCGCGGGCGGCGGAGAGCAGGCCGAAGCGGTGCTCGCGGCCGGCCACCACGTCGCGCAGGAATTCTTCCCACTGCAGCTTGAAGCCGTTATCCAGCTCGGCGTTGGCGGGAACTTCCTGCCACTGGCTGCGGAAGGATTCCGTGACGGGCAGGTCCGGGTTCCAGACCGGCTTGGGAGTGTGGGCGCGCTGCTGGGCAACGCACTTATTCAGGCCGGCAACGGCGGAACCATGCGTGCCGTCGATCTGGAATTCCACAAGCTCGTCGCGGTAGACGCGGACAGCCCAGGAGGAGTTGATCTGGCCGATGACCGGCTCGCCTGCCGGCGTTTCGAGTTCGAAGATGCCGTAGGAGGCGTCGTCGGCGGTGGCCTTGTACTCCTTGCCTGCCTCGTCCCAGCGGGCCGGGATGTGGGTGGCGGTCTTGGCGTTGACGCTCTTGACCTTGCCGATGATGCCTTCGAGGACGTAGTTCCAGTGGCAGAACATGTCCGTGGTCATGCCGCCGCCGTCTTCCTTGCGGTAGTTCCAGGACGGTCGTTGCGCTGCCTGGACGTCGCCTTCGAAGACCCAGTAGCCGAATTCTCCGCGGATGGAGAGGATGCGGCCGAAGAAGCCTTCGTCCACCAGGCGGCGGAGCTTGACCAGGCCAGGGAGGTACAGCTTGTCGTGCACAACGCCGGCGGTGACGCCGGCTTCCTTGCCAATGCGGGCCAGCTCGATGGCTTCTTCCAGGGATTCCGCCGTGGGCTTCTCCGTGAAGATGTGCTTGCCGGCCAGCATGGCCTTCTTCAGGGTGGCGGCACGCAGGCTCGTCATGGACGCATCAAAGATGATGTCCACCGAAGGATCGTTGATCACGGCATCCAGGTCCGTGGTCCATTCGGCCACCTTGTGGAGCTCGGCCAGCTCGCGGATCTTGGCTTCATTGCGGCCTACCAGGATAGGTTCCACCTGGACTTTGGTGCCGTCCTCCAGCGTGAATCCCCCGGCGTCACGGATGGGAAGGATGGAACGCAGCAGGTGCTGGCGGTAACCCATCCGGCCGGTAATGCCGTTCATGGCGATACGGATCGTCTTTGTTTCGAAGCCCATGTGTCCTCCACGGTGTGTGAGCAGTGTTACTCAAACTGAATTGGGAAAGCGCATTCCCACTGCGTCCATCATGCACCGCTCCCCTTCGGGTTGGCAAGCGCTTTCCCAAAGTATCCTCAAACTGCCATACTGAAAGCGGCGCTAACGGCGCTGAAAGTCTGTATGAACGGGAGAAGTTGTGGCTGCAAGTACCCTCACCGAGGTGGCCCGGCTGGCGGGCGTGTCGCCGGCCACCGCCTCCCGCGTGCTGAACGGCTCCGCCCGGATACCCGGCAAGGATATTGCGGACCGGGTGCGCCAGGCTGCCGAATCCCTCGGCTACATTCCCAACGCCCAGGCGCAGGGGCTGGCTAAGTCCAGCTCCGGGCTGATCGGGCTGATCGTGCATGACATTGCCGATCCGTACTTCGCAGCCATTGCCCGCGGCGTCCAGGATGCCGCGAGGGAACAGCACAAGATGGTGCTGCTGGCCACCACCGAGGGCGCTCCGGACAGTGAGAAGGAAGCCGTGGCTGCCTTCGCCGCACGCCGCGCCGATTCCATCGTGATCGCAGGATCACGGACCTCCCGCACCGAGGACCTGGAAGGCAACACCGAACTCGCTGCGGAACTGGACCGATACTGCCGCAACGGCGGCCACGTGGGCGTGATCGGCCACGGGATTGTGGGGGCCGCGGCAGCGGACGGCTACCACGTGGTGAGTGTGCCCAATGAGGAGCTGGCCGCGCAGCTCGCAACTGAGCTGGCCGCGTCGCGGGAAGAAGACTTCGTCATCGTCGGCGGCCCGGAAGGGCTGTTCACCTCCGACGACCGGATCCGTGGGTTCCAGCGCGGCCTTGCCAGCGCCGGCCTGCCTGCCGCGGACGTCATCCGCACGGACTTCACCCGTACGGGCGGCTTCGAGGCCGGCCTCGGCCTGGCTGCACGGATCACTCCGTCCCAACCCGGGACGGAGACAAAACGGCTCTGCATCTTTGCCGTCAACGATGTTATGGCCATCGGGGCCGCCGCCGCGCTGCGCTCCCAGGGACTGCGGATCCCGCGCGACGCCGCCGTTGCCGGTTTCGACGATATTGAGACTCTGCGCGATTTCCGGCCGGCCCTCTCCACGGTGCACCTTCCCCTGGAGGAGATCGGACGGCAGGCCGCCAGCAGCGCAGCCGGCCCGTCCGCCGACGATGCCGGATCGCCCCCGATAACCGGCCAGGTCATACTCCGGCGCAGCACTGAGGTGGCACACCCGAGCAGCGCCGAGTCGGTGGCCTGACCAGCATGACGGACGGGCCCGCCCCCGGCGTCCTCGCCTTCGTCGACGGTCAGCCCGTGGGCTGGTGCGCCGTGGAGCCACGGACCTGTTATCCCCGAGTGCTTCGCTCCCGCATGCTTCGGCAAGCGGAGGAATCAGGGCCGCCCGATTCCGAAACAGCACCACCGGATGCGGCCGACAGCGTGTGGTCAGTGACCTGCTTGGTGGTCGCCGCCGGCCACCGCCGGAGCGGTGTGGCAGGCGCGCTGCTGCGCGCCGCCGTCGAGCATGCCCGGCTCAATGGTGCCGACGTTGTGGAAGGCTACCCGGTGGACCGCGAGCAGCGGCCCAAAGCGGGACCCGCAGACCTTTACCACGGCACGCTTAACCTCTTCCTGCGCGCCGGGTTCACCGTGGCCAGCAGCGCCGTTCCAGGGCGGGCCGTGGTGCGCCTGAGCCTCACCGGACCTAAGGGAGCGTAAGGATCAGCGGGCCATCGGCAGTGATGGCCACTGTGTGTTCGCTGTGGGCAGCCCGGCGGCCGTTGGCGGAACGCAGCGTCCATGCGTCGTCGTCCTGGTAGTAGTCGTCCTTGCGGCCCAGGATCAGCATGGGCTCGATGGCGATGACCAGCCCCTCGGTGAGCTTGATCCCGCGTCCCGGCCTGCCGTCGTTGGGCACCGGCGGTTCGGCGTGCATGGTGCGGCCGATCCCGTGGCCGCCATGGTCAGCCAGCAGACCGTAGCCCGCCCGCCGCGCGGCGCCGCCGATCGCGTAGGCAAGATCTCCCATTTTGTTGCCGATCCGGGCTGCCTCGATCCCACGGGCCAAGGCGGCAGCCGTAGCATCAATGAGGGCCTGGTCCACAGGATCGGGTGTTCCCACAATGAAACTGACGGCCGCATCGCCGCACCAGCCCTCCAGGAATGCCCCGCAATCCACGCTGAGCAGGTCACCGTCCTGGAGTTTGTAGCCGTCGGGGATTCCGTGGACCACAGCGTCGTTCACACTTGTACAGATCACGCCGGGAAAGGGAACTGCGGCCCAGCGCGGGTGGTAGTCCAGGAAGGCCGGTGTGGCTCCCGCCGTGGCAATCGTCTCGGCGGCCAGCGCATCGAGGTCACGCAGGGTGACACCCACTCCGGCGGCCTCACGCACCGCCGCCAGCGTATTGGCCACCACCCGCCCGGCTTCGCGCATGAGGGCAATCTGCTCGGGAGTCTTGATCATGGACATGCAGGGAACCTCCGACGTCGGGTGGCACGGTTCACGGGAACGTGCAGTTTGTCTGGTCCCACTCTAGAGCCGTCCCGCTGAGGATGGACCGGCCGACATCCAGGCCGCCGGCACCTCGCTAAAGTTGCACCATGGACCGAATGCCGCCGAATGACGAATCGCTGGACACGAACGCACCGGTCACGGAAGGTACGGCCACGGAGACTCCGAACCGCGAGTTGCTGGATGCCGTGCGCGCGGCGCTGCGGGAGCGGACTGACCCGGTGCGGGCCACTGGCGCGCAGGCGTATATGAAGTCCGCTCTGCCGTCACTGGGCGTCAGAGTCCCGGAAGTCAGGCGGCTGGCGCTGGCCGCTGCTTCCGTCCACCCCGTTATGTCGGCGGGCCAGTTGCGGGCCACGGTGCTGGAACTCTGGCGCGGCTCCACTGTACGCGAGGAACGCTATGCGGCCATTGACCTGACAAGCCTCCGGTTGGTGGCCCGTGACCAGCTGATGCTCCCCGTCTATGAGGAGATCATCCGCACCGGCGCGTGGTGGGATTTCGTGGATGGGGTGTCGCATCGTATCGGCGGGCTTCTTCAGGCCCACCGGCCCATGATGACCGAACTCCTGCTGGCCTGGAGCACGGACCAGGACTTCTGGATCCGGCGGTCGGCCATCACCTCGCAGTTGAAGGCCAAGGCCAGCACGGATCAGGACCTGCTGCGGGCTGTCATTGAGCCGAACCTGGCGGACCCGGAGTTTTTCATCCGGAAGGCCATTGGCTGGGCGCTTCGTGAATACGCCAAAACGGACCCGGAGTGGGTACACGATTTCGTGGTGGAAAAGGGCACGCGGTTGAGTCCGCTGTCCCGGAAGGAAGCCTTGCGGCATCTGGAACAGGGCACGACGGCGGGAATCACCGGCGCCGGATAACCGCGCCTGCGGAGACTAGATAACGGGGCGTTCGGTCACCGGTTCGGCCGACTTCCGGAAAAGCCTTTTGGTGTCCGGATCCATGAAGATCAGGTACATGGCAAAAAGCAGGCCGGTAATCGCCGCCGCGAAGCGGGCCAGGACCAGGGCAAGTCCCAGGTCCTCGGTCTGGAGGTAGGGAAATACCTCCAGCTGGTCAGAAATGGCGTAGATCATGAAGAACGACACGATGAAATAGAGGGCCTTGACCTGCCAGTCATTGCGGATGCCTGTCACCGCGAACAGCGGGATGAGCCACACCACGTACCAGGCCTGGATCATCGGCGCCAGCACCACAATGGCCGCAAAGCCCAAGGTGAGGCGGCGGATCAGCCGCTCATGCTCACCCCTGAATATCTGGAAGGCGACGATGCCTACGGCAAGTATTTTGCCGGCGTCGAACACCCAGTCGGCGAGCGTCCACCCGTCGAGGCCGAAGGCGTTCGAAACGGAAGCGACCATCAGCCCCACCAAGCCCACCGGCGCGTACCAAATGAAGAGGCTGCCAGGGGCGGACAGCCCATTGATCCAGCCGAAGCCGAACCCGTTGACGAGGCTCAGGCCGTACAGAATGGCCAGGCTCAGCCCTCCGGTCAGTCCCCAGAACAGGAATTTCCGCGGCCAGCCGGCGTTCTTGCCTGCCCAGATCAGGCCGATGAACGGCAGGAAAACGATGGTGATGGGCTTGACGGCGATGGAAAGGGTGACGAGGACTATGCCCAGCACCACGCGCCTGGTGGCCGCGTAGTACAGCCCGGCAAGGGCCAACCCGATCATGAGGGCATCGTTGTGGACGCTGGCGATGAAGTTGGTGAGGAACAGGGGGTTGGCCGCGGTGAGCCACAAGGCGCGGTGCGGATTGACGCCGTGAAGCTCGGCCAGCTTGGGCACGTAGATGACACAGAGGACCACACCAAACAGCGCCACGAGCCTGAAAAGCATCACGCTGGCCTCGGGCTGGACGTTGGTGGACCAGACCACAAACTGCTCGATCCACAGGAACAGCTGGCCGTACGGCACGGGAGCTTCAGTCCACTGTTTGTCGGCGCCAAGCTGGAAATAGTTGGACAACGCCGAGATGCCGTTCTCGTAGGGGTTGAACCCCTCCACCATCAGCCTGCCCTGACCAATGTAGGCATACACGTCGCGGCTGAAGAGCGGGACGGTGAACATCAACGGCAGGCCCCATGCTGCGATGGCCTGCAGCGTTGCCTTTCGCGCCGCCGGCCCCCATACGCGGACCCGCTGGCCGAGCCTCAGCCAGGAGCGGACCAGGAGCATGCCGCCTACCGCAACCAGCACGATGGCCAGGGCAACGCCGATGGCCTCCGTCCGCATCCAGATAAAGATCGGTACGCGGCGGAGTTCGGAAACGGGAGCCAGCCAGCCGACGCCGAGGGATCCGAACACCATAAGGACCGAGCCGACAAGACCGGCAAGGATGGGGGACCTGGCGTTATCCACTTCTGCCGCACCGGGCTCCGGGATCACGCTGGCCGCCATCTCCCCCGTTGCAGGCACAGGCGCCGTCATCTCAGGATCGTCCAATCTCTTTACACTCGGCGCTTCAGTCCGGCGGGCGGCGGTGGCCGCCCGGGCCGCGCAGACACAGCACAGCGGCAAAATCCTCGCCCCCATGTACCCGAAATCCTAGCATCGGACGGTTGCGCCGGAGCTAAACGGTAGGCTGGTCCGGTGCCTATATCTAACGAACGCATCGTCTGGATCGACTGCGAAATGACCGGCCTGGACATCAAGAACGACGCCCTGATCGAGGTGGCGGCGCTGGTGACGGACTCAGAGCTCAACATTCTCGGCGACGGTGTGGACGTGGTGATCAAGCCTGAGGATGCTGCCCTCGCCCAGATGAACGACTTCGTGAGGGACATGCACACCCGGTCCGGGCTGCTCAAGGAACTGCCTCACGGCAAGACCATGGCCGAGGCCGAAGCCGCCGTGATGGAATACATCGAAAAGTGGGTGCCGGACCCGCGCAAGGCACCGCTGGGCGGCAACTCCGTAGGGACCGACCGCGTCTTCCTATCCCGCGACATGCCGGCCGTTGTGGAGCACCTGCATTACCGCGTGATCGACGTGAGCACCATTAAGGAACTCTCCCGCCGCTGGTTCGCCCGGGCTTACTTCCAGTCCCCCGCCAAGAAGGGCGGCCACCGCGCCCTGGGTGACATCCAGGATTCCATCGACGAGCTCCGCTACTACCGCGAGGCGGTTTTCGTTCCGGCTCCGGGGCCTGACAGCGCCACGGCCCGCGAAGTCGCCCAGCGCATCACTGCCTCGCCGGGCACAGCACGTATTCCGAAAGAGTAATCTGCGCCACGTTTGGCGGAAATTTTCGCAAAAACCCCAAAAGTGGCGCAAGCACCCTCAAACAGCAGGTAAGCTATTTGAGTTGCCTTTCCAGAGCACCGGACTACCGGGAAATCTGTAGGGCACATGGTGGGCTTAGCTCAGTTGGCAGAGCGCCTGGTTGTGGTCCAGGAGGTCGCGGGTTCAACCCCCGTAGCTCACCCTCATAGGGCGGCAGTAAAAGCCGTCCATTTGGAGGCCGTACCGGATATCCGGTACGGCCTCCATTTTTTTGCATAACCGCCGGCGCCACGCCGCACGCACGAAGGGCCGCCTGACATGACAGTTCTGCCAATCACCGTCTGGGGTGAACCGGTGCTGCACCGCCGCGCCGCCGAGGTGGAGGTTTTCGACGACGAACTGCGCACCCTGATCGCGGACATGTTTGAAACCAACGACGCCGCCAACGGCGTGGGCCTGGCGGCGCCGCAGGTTGGTGTGGGCAAAAGAATCTTTGTGTACAAGTACACCAACGACGACGGCGCTCCGCCCATCGGCGTCCTGGTAAACCCGGTACTGACCCTGTCCAAGATCTCTGGCGCACTGCCGGACCCCGAGGAAGAGGAAGAGGGCTGCCTCTCCTTCCCCGGCGGCGCATACCCGCTCAAGCGTGCGGAGTGGGCGCGGGTGGAAGGATTTGACGGCCATGGGCAGCCTGTGGAGTTCGAAGCGACCGGATGGTTCGCACGGGTCATCCAGCACGAATACGACCACCTCGACGGAAAGCTCTACGTCAACCGGCTGATGGACCGCTATGCACGGAAGGCCATGAAACTGGCCAAGAAGAGCGGCTGGGGTGTGCCCGGCCTGACCTGGATGCCCGGCGTGGATCCGGACCCGTTCGGCCACTGAGCCGACGCATTACCTCGCGGTAATGGTTGGCTGGTCCGGGCAGGAGTCCAGGACGCGCTTCATCGCATCCTTCTCCGGCTGCGTGACCCACAGTCCATAGGACGCCTTCACCGAGATCTGGCGGGCCACGTAATGGCAGCGGATGTTCTTGTTCTTCGGCAGCCAGGTGGCGGCGTCGCTTGCGCTCTTCTGCTGATTTTCAGGACCGTCCGCGGCGATGAGGTTTATCGGATCGTTGGCCAGGCTCTGGCGCTGCTGCGGGGTCAGCCCCTGTGCGCCTTTCTGCCACGCGTCACTGAGCGCCACGACGTGATCGATCTGGATTTCCTTGCTGCTTTCAGGGCCACGCCGGAACTCCATGGCTTTCCCCGTGTACGGCTCATGGATGGACCCTGACACTACCTTGCATTTGGAACCCTCCGTAAAGCCCACAGCGGTGAGGTCCCTGCGGAGGATGTCATTGCGGGTGTCGCAGCCGTTCCGGTCCACGTCCAGCCAGGCCTGCCCGAAGGCTTCCCGCTGGTAATTGTCTTTGGGAGCCCGTCCCTTGACGGAAAGCCGCTCGAGGGCGGCCAGGGCACTCCCCTGCGGTACAGCATGCACCGGGATCACGGGCTTCATCCAGGTCCCGTCGAAAACAGGCGCCTCGCGGGGCCCGGCGATTGCCGGTTCTGCCGCAGCGAACTGGCCCGCGGTGAAAAACCACCCCGCGGAGCCCACTGCGGACAAGGCCAGCACCGCCAGCAGAGCCCAGGCCTGCCTCGAGCGGCGGCGGGCACGGCGGTAGGCACGCCAGCTGACGGTCATGGGCAACCGGCTCTTCCGGAAATGTAATGCACCAGAAGAGCCTAGGCCACCCCACTGACACCCAGGCGGTTATCCACAATGGGGAGGACGAGTGGCCAGGGTAGTCCGCCTACTGCTAAGGCCGGCTACTGCTCCCGGGCTACGCGGCGCAGGTCTTCTTCGGCAACCTGGAGGAGCCCTTCGAGCTGGCGCACCCGGGCGTCGCCGACGTCGCCGGAAGCCCGGGACGCACGGGCCTGCTCCAGGAGCCTGATGGCTTCTTTGTGGTTGGCCTTGGCGACGTCGAGGGCGTGTTCAAGGGTGGTCTCGTGGAGAGTCTCGTTATCCATGCCACCAGTGTGGTCCCGATTCCCGGCTGATTCCAGCGAATCAGCCGGGAATGTCGGGCAGCCAGCCCGGCAGACGGCCTAGACGGCGATTGCGGCCAAGGCAGCAGCGGCTTCCTTGGCGGGGAAGGACGGCGGGTTGACGCCGGCCATCTCTTCCATGACCCGGACTACCTGGCAGCTGTAGCCGAACTCGTTGTCGTACCAGACATAGAGGATGACGTTCTTATCATTGGCGATCGTGGCGAGACCGTCCACGATGCCGGCACGGCGCGAGCCGACGAAGTCCGTGGAAACAACCTCCGGCGAATCGATGTAATCAATCTGCTTGCGCAGGTCCGAATGCAGGGACATCTGGCGCAGGTAATCGTTCACCTCATCCTTGGTGGTGCCGTTCTCAAGGCTCAGGTTCAGGATCGCCAGCGAGACGTCCGGCGTGGGGACCCGGATGGAACTTCCCGTGAGCTTGCCCAGCAGTTCGGGCAGGGCCTTCGCCACAGCGGTGGCCGCTCCGGTTTCCGTGATGACCATGTTCAGCGCGGCGGAGCGGCCCCGGCGGTCGCCCTTGTGGAAGTTATCGATCAGGTTCTGGTCGTTGGTGAAGGAGTGGACCGTCTCCACGTGGCCGTGGATCACACCGAACTTGTCGTTGATGGCCTTCAGGACCGGGGTGATGGCGTTCGTGGTGCAGGACGCTGCGGACACAATCTGGTCCGTGTCCTCGATGCTGCCGTGGTTGATGCCGTGCACAATGTTCTTCAGCGCACCCTTGCCCGGAGCGGTGAGGAGCACACGGGCAACGCCCTTGCTCTGCAGGTGCTGCGACAGGCCCTCAGCGTCGCGCCAGCGGCCCGTGTTGTCCACCACCAGGGCGTCGTGGATGCCGTAGGCCGTGTAGTCGATCGTGGCGGGGTTCTCCGAGTAGATGACCTGGACCTGGACACCGTTCGCGGTGATGGTGTTGGCATCCTCGTCCACACGGATGGTTCCCTCGAAGGAGCCGTGGACCGAGTCGCGGCGCAGAAGGCTGGCGCGCTTGGTGAGGTCCTTGTCCGAGCCGCGGCGCACCACGATGGCGCGCAGGCGCAGGCCGTGCCCGCCGCCTGCCTTTTCGATGAGGAGGCGCGCCAGCAGGCGGCCGATCCGGCCAAAGCCGTACAGCACAACGTCGGTGCTGGTGCGGTCATCGCCGCCGCGCTTGCCCACTACCTCGGCAAGTTCGGCGCGGAGGAACTCTTCCAAGGTGGCGCCGTCGCCTTCTGCCTTGAACTTCTCCGCCAGGCGGGCCACGTCGATGGCCGCCGCACCAAGCTCCAGCTGAGCCAGGATGTTCAGCAGCGGTGCGGTCTCTTCGAGCAGGAGCTCGGTGTTGCTCATGCGGCGGGCGAAACGGTGCGCCTTGAGGATGTTCATGGTGGACTTGTTGATCAGGCTGCGGCCGTGAATGCTGGTCACCACGTTGTTCTCGCGGTACAGCCGGCCAATCACCGGAATCATGGCCTCGGCGAGAGCCTCCCGGCCCATCCACGTATCAAGACAAGAATCTGACGTCTGGCTCACAGAACTACCTTCCTCGGTTCAGCCGCATACGTCGTCGTACGCGGTTGGCGGCCACCTGATGTTGTCCAGGGGCTCTGGCACCGGCAGGATGCGGTCCATCCCGGGTGCCGTGGAGAAGCGTAAAGAAAAGCCACCGGCTGCGAACGCAGACCCGGCGGCAGAACTTCTACGTTCGCTCTCTATTCTAGGCTGGAGCGACACCGCGGACCGCCGCAACCGGCGTGAAATCACTCACATGCGGGGCGGGTCGGTGCCCGGCGGGTGGTGTTGGATGGGTTGACCGATACGCCGGGTTCTGTGCTCCCGTGCCGTTACCAGCGCGGGAGTAGCGGCCATCCATCTACGGACGCCGTTACCGACGCCCTCCAGCGGCCTACCCGGACACTCGGGCGGGCAGCCCTCAAACGTGTCCTGTCTGGCCTTGCTCCGGGTGGGGTTTACCTAGCCTTCCCGGTCACCCGGGAAGCTGGTGGTCTCTTACACCACCGTTTCACCCTTACCTGCTGAGCCTCCGTTGCCGGAAGACGCAGGCGGTCTGTTCTCTGTGGCACTGGCCTGCGGGTTACCCCGAGTGGGCGTTACCCACCACCCTGCCCTGCGGAGCCCGGACGTTCCTCGAGCCACTTGCGTGACGCGCGGCCGCCTGGTCAACCCATCCGCAGCCAGTCTACCGCCGGAAGGAGGCCCCTCCGTCGCCGGTAGGATCGTACGGTGCTGATTCTGCTTCCCCCCTCCGAAGGCAAGACCCCCGCAGTCCGCGGGTCCGCCGTCGACTGGCCGTCACTGAGTTTTCCTGAACTCAACACCTACCGGGCCAAGGTCCTGGAAGCGCTGGGGACGGTGAGTGCACATGAGGATGCCCTCGCGCTGCTCGGCGTCGGCGCATCACTGCAGGACGACGTCGAACGCAACACCCGGCTCCACGCCGAACCGGCGGCCCCTGCGCACCAGATCTATTCGGGCGTTCTGTACGACGCCCTCGGCTACAGAACGCTGACCCCGGCGCAGCGCCGGAAGGCCGATGTTTCGGTGCTGGTGATCTCGGCCCTGTGGGGTGCCATCCGCTTCGCCGACAGTGTGCCCGCCTACCGGCTGTCGATGGGAACGGCACTGCCCGACGTCGGCCGCCTCGCCTCGTTCTGGAAGCCGCAGCTTTCGGAAGCCCTCGCGGAGTCCGTGTCCGGGCATCTGCTCGTGGACTGCCGCTCCAGCACGTATGCCGTGGCATGGGCACCGCCGCCGGATCAGACGGTGGCAGTCAGCGTATTCACCGAGGTCAACGGTGTACGCAAGGTGGTCAGCCACTTCGCCAAGCACACGCGCGGCGAGCTGGCACGGCACCTGCTGGCCCGCCGCGGCAACGCCCCCCAGACCCCGGTACAGCTGCTGAAGGCCGCGCGCGAGAAATGGGACGCGGAGTTGGTTGACGGTTCAGCGCGGAAACCGCACGCGCTGAACATCATCCTTCCCAACTAGGTAGCACTAACTGTCGTTTTGAACGTTCAAAACGACAGCTAGCGCTACTTTCAGGGGCTGCTAGGCAGTTGGGGCGGGGGTGTTCCACTCGGCGGAGCGCACCAGTATGGCACCCGAATCCGGGCAGAACACAATGTCGTCTTCGGCGGCGGCCTTGATTTCTGCGAGGTCTCCGGGGCTCAGCTTCATGCCGGAGGCTTCAGAAGTCCCGTGGAACAACCGTGCGGCGCCCACTCCCCGCTTTCCCAGCGTCTTTTCGTAGACAGCCAGCATCCCGGCGTCGAGCTTTTCAGCGAATTCGGCACGCTTGCCGCTGACAACGGTCGCTTCAGCGGCCACTTCGGCCAGGGCCTCATCGAGTTCGGCCCGGATGCCGCCGAAAGAGCCTTGGACGTTGTCCACGATGAGCTGCTGGGCCGCCTGCCGCTCGCGGAGCGAGTCCAGGCGTTCCAAGACTTCCAGCTCCACATCCTCAAGGTCGGAGCGGCGCCTGTTCAGTGACGCGATGTCCTTCTGCAGGGCCACAAGGTCCTTTGACAGCCCCGTTCCGCTGTTGAGCCGGGCTTCGTCGCGTTCGATGCGGGAGGCGACCTGTTCGACGTCGGCCTCTGCACGCTTCAGCTCTGCTTCGGCGTCATGGACAGCCATCTTGGCGGAGCCGAGTTCACCGTTGGCGACGGACAGGGCAGATTGCAGGTCCTCGATCCGGGGATCGGTTTCCAGGGCCCGGCGGCGGTTGGACAGGGACTTGAGCTTTGCGTCCAGCCCCTGCAGTTCGAGCAACTTCAACTGTTCCGCCGGTGCTGCCTTGGCCACTATTTACCTCCGCTGAATCCAATCCGGCCGAAGCCGGGCACCGTATCGGCGCTGTATAGACTCTAGCGCCTGGCCTGCTCCCCTGCCTCGCTACGCTCACCCGGGGGCCCCTCGAACGCCAGGCTTAGCCCGGAGTCAGAATGAAGTCCCACGGATCGCTGTTGGTGGTACTTACCTGGATCTCGACGTCGTGGCCCTGATCGGCGAGCACATTGCCCAGTGCCGACGCCGCGGCGGGCAGCCAGAGCCATTCGCTGGCGAAGTGCGAAACGTCAATCAGGTACGGCCGGCCGTTCACTGCCGCTTCGCGGGCTTCGGACGCCGGATGGTGCCGGAGGTCGGCGGTGACATAGACGTCGGCATTGTTGGCCCGCACCTCGTTGAACAGGGAATCCCCCGCCCCGCCGCACACCGCAATGCGCCGCACCAGCCCATCCTTATCCCCGGACACGCGGACTCCCCCGGCCACCGACGGCAGGATGCCGAACACCCTGGCCGCGAAATCGCCCAGACTCATCACGTCCGCCAGATCACCCACGCGTCCGATGCCTTCCTCGGGCAGGCCGTTTGCGGCAACGGTCAGCGGGACGACGCCCTCCAGTCCCAGCGCATCAGCCAGGACGTCGGAAACGCCCCCGACGGCGGAATCACCGTTGGTGTGGACGGTCAGGAGCGCGGTGCCAGACTCGATGAGACGGTGGATGGCCTGGCCCTTGGCGGTGGTAGCGGCCACGGACGTGACGCCCTTGAGAAGCAGCGGGTGGTGGGTGATCAGGAGCTCGGCACCCCATTCCACCGCTTCCTCGATCACCGTGAGCGTGGGATCAACGGCGAACATCACCCTGGTCACGGGCGCTGACGGGTGGCCGGCCACGAGCCCTACTTCGTCCCAGTTTTCGGCCAGCGACTCGGGCCAGAGTTCCTCGACCGCCAGCAGCACCTGGCCCAGCGTGGGAGCAGCCGGACCATCCGCTGCAGCGTCCTCCCCCTTAAGGGTGCCGTCGTCGTGCTTGTCCGCATCTGTAACGCCGGTGTCTGCAGATTCCATAGTCTCAGTTTTACCCCATCGGGCCGTTTGCCCGGCATCTTTCAAATTCTCGTAGGGTGGTCTGGGAATCATCCGGCGCGCTCAACCATTGAAGAGGTCATGAAAACTTTTGTTCTTGGCGGGGGCTGCTTCTGGTGCCTTGATGCTGTCTACCAGAAAACCAAGGGAGTCTCCTCGGTGATTTCCGGCTACACGGGCGGCCATGATCCCCGGCCGGACTACTACTCCGTCTGCGGCGGAACCACGGGCCACGCTGAGGTCGTGGCGGTCACCTTCGACGAGACGGTCATCCCGGCCGAGGTCATCCTGGACATGTTCTTCGCGCTGCACGATCCCACCACGCTCAACCGCCAGGGCTACGACGTGGGCACGCAGTACCGCTCGTCCATGTTCTATGAGACCACCGAGGAGAAGATTCTCTTCGAGGAAGCCATCGAACGGAACCAGGCGCTGTGGTCGCACCCGATTGTGACCGAGGTCAGCCGGCTGCCACGGTTCCATGTGGCGGAAGACGTCCACCAGGACTATTACGCCAAGTATCCCGAGCAGGGCTACTGCCAGGTGATCATCAATCCAAAGCTCGCGAAGGCCAGGAAATATTACTCTGCATGGCTTAATGCTTAGCAGCGGCCGCTCAGCCATCGTTAGGCTGACCTCAGCATTCACTCTTGAGAGATAGGCATATCTACATGGCACGGATCTATGACGATGTAACGCAGCTGGTCGGCGGCACTCCGCTGGTCCGCCTGAACCGGCTCACCGAGGGCCTGGGCGCCACTGTGGCCGTCAAGCTGGAGTTCTACAACCCGGCCAACAGCGTCAAGGACCGCATCGGCGTGGCCATCGTTGACGCCGCCGAGAAGTCCGGCGCCCTCAAGCCCGGCGGCACCATCGTTGAAGGCACCTCCGGCAACACCGGCATCGCCCTGGCCATGGTGGGCGCTGCCCGCGGCTACAAGGTCATCCTGACCATGCCCGAGACCATGTCCACCGAACGCCGCGTTATGCTGCGGGCGTTCGGTGCCGAGATTGTGCTGACCCCGGGTTCCGAGGGCATGCGCGGCGCCGTGGAAAAGGCCCAGGAAATCGTTGCCAACACGGAGAACTCCATCTGGGCCCAGCAGTTCGCCAACGAGGCCAACCCTGAGATCCACCGCACCACCACCGCCGAGGAAATCTGGTCCGACACCGACGGCAAGGTGGACATCTTCGTCGCCGGCATCGGCACCGGCGGCACCGTCACCGGCGTCGGCCAGGTCCTGAAGGAACGCAATCCTGACGTCCAGATTGTGGCCATCGAACCCAAGGACTCCGCCATCCTGAACGGCGGCGCTCCCGGGCCGCACAAGATCCAGGGCATCGGTGCGAACTTCATCCCGGAAATCCTGGACACCAACGTCTACGACGAAGTCCTGGACGCTACCCTGGAGGATTCCGTCCGCGTCGCCCGTGAACTCGGCGTCAAGGAAGGCATCCTCGGCGGCATCTCCTCCGGGGCCATCGTCTGGGGTGCCCTGGAACTTGCCAAGCGTCCGGAGAATGCCGGCAAGCTGATCGTGGCGGTTGTCTGCGACTTCGGTGAGCGTTACATCTCCACCGTGCTCTATGACGACATCCGCGGCTGATCAGTCCGTTGTCGCCCCGTTTCCTGTAGAAAGAACTTTGTGGGCTTTTTCGCAAGACTGAAGGAAGACCTCGACGCCGCCCGGTCACACGACCCGGCGGCTCGAGGTTCTTTTGAGAATTTTTTCGCCTATTCGGGGCTGCATGCCATCTGGATCCACCGGCTGACGCACCGCATGTGGCAGACCCCGGGGCTGCGGTTCCCGGCGCGGCTGGTGTCGCAGCTGGGCCGCTTCCTGACCGGAATCGAGATCCATCCAGGCGCCACGATCGGCCGGCGCTTCTTTATCGACCACGGTATGGGTGTGGTCATCGGCGAGACCGCCGAAATCGGCGAAGACGTGATGATCTACCACGGCGTCACGCTGGGCGGCCGCTCCCTGGCCAAGGTCAAGCGCCACCCCACCATTGAGGACCGGGTCACCATCGGTGCCGGGGCCAAGATCCTGGGACCCATCACCATCGGCCGGGACAGCGCCGTGGGCGCCAACGCCGTGGTGGTCAAGGACGCGCCGCCGGAATCGATTGTCACCGGAGTGCCCGCCAAGTGGCGCCACCGCGATGCCCAGCGCGAAACCAAGCCCGCAGTGGATCCGGCCGAGTACGACATCGAATACCGGATCTGATCCGTTACTGCAGCCTCTACCCGGCAACACGCTTCAGGACTGCCATGACCACCGCGTCATAGAGCCGGTCCGGCAGGACGCGCCGCAGGCCCAGAATGGCTGCCGCTCCCCTGCCCACGGGATACCGGGTCCGGGGACGCGCAGCCGTGGCCGCGTGTAGTACAGCCGCAGCAATCACCGCTGGCTGCGTTGACGTTTCCGGCCTGTCCGTGGACGCCAGGACATCGGCCATGTGCTTTGCCTGGGCAGCGTACGGCCCCTCGCCGCTGCTGGCCAGCAGCCCGTCAGCGGAAATCCGGCCCCATTCGCTGAGCGTACTTGCCGGTTCAATGATGGCGACGTCGATGCCGTGCGGCTTGAGTTCCAGCCGCAGTGCATCGCTCATGCCCTCCACGGCGAACTTCGTGGCGTGGTACCAGGCACCAAGGGGTTCGTAGAATTTTCCGCCGATGGACGAGATGTTGATGATCCTGCCCCGGCCCGCACTCCGCATGGCCGGCAGGACCAGCTGGGTCATTCTGGCAAGGCCAAAGACGTTCACTTCGAATTGGCGCCGGCCTTCGGCCAGATCCACGTCTTCCAGCGCCCCATAGGAGCCGTAGCCGGCGTTGTTGACCAGGACGTCTATCCGCCCGCGCTCTTCCAGGACACGGCCGACGGCGGCGCGCATCGAATCGTCGTCCGTCACGTCCAGTGCCAGGACCTGGACGCCAAGCGCTTTCAGCGGCTCCATCCTGTCCACGCGGCGGGCGCCGGCGTAGACGATGAAGCCATGGCTGCTGAGCTTCTTCGCAGCCTCGAAGCCGATACCCGTGGAGGCTCCCGTAACAAATGCGACTGGCTTGGGCATTCTGACTCCTTGGATGGACGGACACCGCGGCTGCTGCCGGAAACGCCAACGGCCGGCAGCTCCCAGAATATCCGGGAAGTGCCGGCCGCAGGGTTTGCAGCTTGATGCAATCAGAGCATGGGGATTAGTGCGTGTCCACTGCTTCGATTTCGGACTTGTCCTCGCCCCACAGGGTGTGAAACGTGCCCTCAGCGTCGACGCGGCCGTAGGTGTGCGCGCCGAAGAGGTCACGCTGGCCCTGGATCAGCGCTGCGGCCACACGCTTGCGGCGCAGGCCGTCGTAGTAGGCCAGGGACGAGGAGAACACGGGAACCGGGATGCCCAGCTGGACAGCCGTGGCAACCACGCGGCGCCACGCCGGGAGGGCGTCGGCAATCGCCTGGGTGAAGGCCGGGGCGAACAGCAGGTTGGCCGGCTTTTCCTCGGCGGCGTAGGCCTTGGTGATGTCCTTGAGCAGCTCCGCACGGATGATGCAGCCTGCGCGCCAGAGAGAGGCGATCTCGTCCAGCTTGAGGTCCCAGCCGTATTCCTTGGCGGAGGACGTCAGCATGTCCATGCCCTGGGCGTAGGAGACCAGCTTGGAGGCGTAGAGTGCCTGGCGGACATCTTCGACGAAAGTCTCCGGGATTTCCACGGATGCTTCCCCGCCGGCCAGCAGTTCCTGGCCCAGCTTGCGCTGCTCAGCCTGCGAAGACAGGCCACGCGCGAAGACGGACTCGGCGATGCCGGAGACCGGGGAACCGAGCTCGAGGGCGGAGATGACCGTCCAGCGGCCGGTGCCCTTCTGGCCTGCGGCATCCACCACAATGTCAACAAACGGCTTGCCGGTCTTCGCGTCAACGTGGCCGAGGACCTCTGCCGAGATTTCGATGAGGAAGGACGACAGCTCGCCCTTGTTCCACTCGGTGAAGATCTTGGACTGCTCCGCAGGCTCGATGCCCGCGCCGGAGCGGAGGAGGTCGAAGGCCTCGCCGATGACCTGCATGTCGGCGTATTCGATGCCGTTGTGGACCATCTTGACGAAGTGGCCGGCACCGTCGGTGCCTACCCATGCGCAGCAAGGCTCGCCGTCGACCTTGGCTGAAATCTTTTCCAGCAGCGGTCCGAGGGCGTCATAGGACTCCTTGGAGCCACCGGGCATGATGGACGGACCGTTCAGGGCACCTTCTTCGCCACCGGAGACGCCGACGCCTACGAAGTGCAGGTCCTTCTTCGCCAGCGCGGCTTCGCGGCGGCGGGTGTCCTCGTAGTGGGAGTTTCCGGCATCGATAATGATGTCGCCGGCTTCCAGCAGCGGTTCAAGCTGCTCGATGACCGAGTCAACGGGCTTGCCGGCCTTGACCATGATCAGGACACGGCGGGGCTTCTCCAGGGAGTCAACAAGTTCCTGCAGGGTTTCGGTGCGGACGAAGTCGCCGTCCGTACCGTGCTTTTCGAGCAGCGCGTCAGTCTTTTCGACGGACCGGTTGTGCAGGGCAACGGTGAAGCCGTTGCGAGCCAGGTTGCGGGCCAGGTTGGCGCCCATCACCGCGAGGCCGGTGACACCGATGTGTGCAGACATCAAAAACTCCAATTTCGTTGTGCAATGGATGTGCAGATGGCTCCGCGTTCGCAGCGAAGCACGCTGTCACGAACCGAGGGATCCGAATAAAGCATATATATTCAATCGGCTTGAGGGAAGCCGTGCCCACTTTGTGGAACGGGGCCAGTCAATCCCAGTTTAGGCTTGAGTCCATGTCGACCAGCCTGCACCACCGTGCCATTGAGAACCTTGGCACGCGGATCATCACGGGCGAGCTGCCCACCGGACACATCATGCTGGCCGAGCACCTTGAGGAAGAACTGCAGGTTTCGCGTTCCGTGGTCCGCGAGGCTGTGCGGGTCCTTCAGTCCCTGGGCCTCGTGGAAACCACCAAGCGGGTGGGGATCCGCGTGCTGCCGCCGAGCCGCTGGAACCCCTTCGATTCCCAGGTCATCCGCTGGCGGCTGTCCAGCGACGCCCGCGGCGCCCAGCTGCGGTCACTGATCGAACTGCGCTCCGCCGTCGAGCCCGCCGCGGCCGAGCTGGCCGCGAACAACGCACCGGCGCAGCTGCGGCGGGAACTGGTGGACATCGCCCATGCCCTGCGCGACGCCGGCCATACAGGGGACGCGCAGAAGTTCCTGGAGCTGGACATCGCTTTTCACTCGGTCCTGCTTTCCGGATCGGGCAACGAAATGTTCGCCAACCTGATGGGGCAAGTGGCGGAGACCCTGACGGGGCGCACGGTCCACGGACTAATGCCGGACCACCCCCACGAGGGAGCGCTCCAATGGCACGTCGATCTCGCCGAGGCGGTCGCCGCCGGGGACGCCGCCACGGCCCGGGCCGCATCCGAACAGATCATGCGCCGCACCACGTCCCGGCTGTCAGGAACGTGGACGGACCAGCCCAGGGTGTTCATTCCGGTCCGCCGGGCTTAAGCGCGAACGGACACTTAAGCCCCCTTTGAGCGGGGCCTCAAGTGTCCGTTCGCGCTCAATCACTCAGCTATTCCGGTTGGAAGTTGAGGAGTACTTTTCCTGATGCGGCGGAGTTCCTGGCGGTTTCGAAGGCTTCGAGTCCTTGGCTGAGGGGGTATTCGTGGGTGATGACGGGGCCGATGTGCAGGGTGCCGTCGGCGAGGGCGGTGATGACGTCGTCGATTTCGTTGTTGAAGCGGAAGGATCCACGCAGGTCCAGTTCCCGGGTGATGGCCAGGGAGATCAGGACCGGCTGGGGCCCGGTGGGCAGCAGCCCGACCATGACCACGGTCCCGCCGCGCCCCGCGCCCTGGATGGCTGAGGTCAGGCCGTGGTGGCTGCCCGAGGACTCGATGACGACGGCGGCCTGCACCGCGGCGATCGCGTCCGCGTCCCCGGCCTGCAGGGTGTGATCCGCTCCGACGGCGGACGCAATCTCCAACGGTTTGGCATGGACATCGACAGCGGTGATCCGGGCCGCGCCGGCACGTTTGAGGACCGCGACGGCCAGCGCACCGATCGGGCCGCAGCCGATCACCAACACGCTCTTCCCGGCCACGTCCCCGGCCCGGGCGACGGCGTGCCAGGCCACGGCGGCCGGCTCGATCAGCGCCGCGGTCCGCAGATCCACCCCCGCCGGGAGCACCCGCAACATCCGGGAAGGCAGGTTCACGTACCGGGCGAACGCCCCGTCGGTGTGCGGGAACCGCGCCGCGCTGCCCAGATACGTACAGCCCGGGGACAGGTTGGGCCGGTCCGCCGGCCACCGCACCTCCCCCGCACCGGGGCCCGGGGTGGCCGGGTGGACCGCGACCGCGGTGCCCGCGGCCGGGCCGGTCCCGTCCGCCGCGGCCCGGACCACGGTCCCGGAAATCTCATGCCCCAACACCATCGGGGCCCTCAGAATGGACTCCCCCGCCGCCCCGTGCAGCCAGTAATGCAGGTCCGACCCGCAGATCCCGCCGTAGGAAACCTCCACCACGGCCTCGTCCGCGGCCGGTGCCGCCAGCGGGACCTCCTCGATCCGCAGATCCCCGGCCGCATGCGCCACCACCGCCGCACCCGACACTGGCAGAACTGTTGCTTCGGTCCCCTGAGCCACTGCTGAGGTGCCCATCAGACCACCACCGTCATTCCGCCGTCGATGAAGATCGTCTGCCCGTTCACAAAGTCCGAACCGTCCGAGGCCAGCCACACCGCCGGGCCCGCCAGGTCCTGGACCGTGCCCCACCGGTGCGCCGGGGTCCGGCCCAGGATCCAGGCATTGAACTGCTCATCGTCCACCAGGTTCTGCGTCATCTCGGTATGGATATAGCCCGGAGCAATCCCGTTGATCTGCAGCCCGGACCCCGCCCACTCCGCCGTCATGGCCCGGGTCAGGTTCCGCAACCCGCCCTTGGCCGCCACATACGGGGCGATCGTGGGCCGGGCCAGGTCCGTCTGCACCGAACAGATATTGATGATCTTGCCCCTGCCCCGCGGGATCATGTGCCGGGCGGCCTCACGCCCCACCAGGAACGCGCTCGTCAGATCCGTCCTGATCACCCGCTCCCAGTCCGCGACATCGAGCTCCAGCATCGGCACCCGGTGCTGGATCCCGGCATTGTTCACCAGGATCTGCAACGGCCCCACATGCTCCTCCACCCACGAAACACCCCGCGCAGCCTCGGCATCACTCGTGACATCAAACGCGACACCATGGACCCGCCCCGGCGCGAAGTCCGCGGCCATCGCCGCCTCAGCCGCCTTCAACCGCTCCGCATTAATCCCGTTCAACACCACCGTCGCCCCGGCATCAGCCAACGCCCGCGCCAACGCATGACCAATCCCCCGGCTCGAACCCGTCACCAGGGCAACCCGCCCCGTCAAATCAAAAAGTCCACTCATGGTGCAGCTGTCCCTTTCGTTGCGGCATCCACAGGTTCCGCGATATTGGAGTTGTCGCTCAGATTCGAAATGGCCTGGCGGACCACGGCAAGGTCCTGATCGCCAAGGCCCTGGCGCTTGAGTTCGGCGTAAAGCTCGACACCGGCAGTTGCCATCGGCACGGCAGCACCGGCTGCCCGGGCTGATTCGAGCACAAAGGACAGGTCCTTATGCATGAACTTCGCCGGGCCTGTTGGTGTGTAGTCCTTCCGGACCAGACGCGGTCCCACGTTCTCCAGCACACGGCTGCCCGCAAGGCCGCCGGCCAGAACGTCGAACAGCGCTGCCGGATCCATCCCGGAGCGCTCGGCGAGCTCGGCCGCTTCGGCGAGCGCCGCCGTCGTGGTTCCAACAATAAGCTGGTTGCAGGCCTTGGCGAGCGACCCCGCGCCCAGTGGGCCCATGTGCCTGACCGTGGTTCCCATGGCGTTGAAGAAGGGCTCGAGCCGCCGGAAGTCGTCCGCGGTACCGCCGGCCATGATGGCCAGGGTCCCGTCGGTCGCGCCCTTGGTCCCGCCGCTGACCGGGGCGTCCACCACGGTGGCGCGGCCGTGGCTTGCCGCGTGGACCCGTCGCCCGAAGTGCTGGACCTTCGCCGGTGAGACTGAGCTTGCGACCACTACGGCAGTGCCGGCCTGCGGCGGATTCGCATCCCAGCTCGCCAGCAACCCCGCCGAGGCCTCCTCGATGAAGGACAGGTCCGGGAGCATAAAGGCGATGATTGGCAGGTCCCGCAGGGATGCGACGTCGGGCGCGGAGTGGCCACCCTGCGCCACGAATTCCTGGAGGGGAGCTTCGGATCTGTTCCAGGCGGTGACCGCCCAGCCGGCGCGGACCAGATTCGCTGCCATGGGCAGCCCCATCAGCCCCAGGCCTACAAAGCCCGCTGTTCTGTCTTGCATATCTAGGCCTCGACTCACATCGTTGTGTGGTTAATGAAGGGAAATCTGTCCAATATCCTAGCCGCTATTCAGTATGATGAACACTATGACGACTCTAACCACCGTCGCGATCGCTGTCCCGCTCGAAGCAGAGCTGGTGGACCGCATCCGCGCCGTAGACCCCTCCGTAACTGTCCTCTATGAGCCGGACCTGCTTCCGCCCGAGCGTTTTCCGGCCGACCACTCCGGGGATCCGGACTTCAAACGCACTCCCGCGCAGGAGGAGCAGTACTGGGCCATGCTCAACAAGGCGCAGGTTCTGTACGGCCTGCCCAATGAGAGCCCCGCGGGCCTGGCCCGCATAGCGCGCGAGAATCCACGGCTCCAGTGGGTCCACGCGATGGCCGCCGGCGCCGGCGGTGCCGTCAAGGCCTCCGGGCTGGACCAGGAAACCCTCCTCAAGTTCAAGGTGACCACCTCCGCCGGCGTCCATGCCCTGCCGCTGGCAGAATTCGCTGCGCTGGGAATCCTCAACGGCTTCAAGCGCAGCGCCGAGCTGGCCCAGGACCAGGCCGCCAAGGTGTGGCCCGAGCTTCGGACCCCCACCCGTCTGGTCAGCGGTTCCACGCTGGTAGTGACCGGCCTGGGCGAAATCGGTCTGGAGACCGCCCGGATCGCCCGCGCCCTGGGCATGACTGTCAGCGGCACCAAGCGGAATGTTGAGCCGATCGAAGGAATCGAGCAGGTTGCCGGCAACGACGGACTGGCCGGGCTGCTCGCCTCGGCGGACGCCGTCGTCAATACGCTGCCCGGCACGCCGTACACGGAGAAGCTCTTCAACCGTGAGGTGTTTGCCGCAATGAAGCCGGGAACGGTGTTTGTGAACGTGGGCCGCGGCACCGTGGTGGACGAGGACGCCCTGCTGGAGGCCCTGGACAACGGCCAGGTCTCCTACGCCTGCCTTGATGTCTTTGCCGTGGAACCGCTCCCCCAGGACAGCCCGCTGTGGAACCACCCCAGGGTCATGGTGTCGCCGCATACCTCGGCGCTCAGTGCCGCGGAGAACCGCCTGATTGCGGAGCGCTTCTGCAGCAACCTGCGCACGTTCCTCGATGGCGGCGACCTCCCCCACCTGGTGGACCCGGTCCACTTCTACTAACGCAGGCCCCGGCCCGCACCACAGAGCCCCTGCCGTGGATCCTGGAACAGGAATCCGTAGCAGGGGCTCTTTTGTGTCCGGCAGTTATGTCCGCGTGCTGTCAGCGGCAAATCAGTTACGTATTTACGCTGAGCAGCGGCGCCCAAATTAACGAGCGGCACGGAAATAGGCGGCCTCCCCATCAAGGGGAGGCCGCCTATTGCGTGGGTGGAGTGCCTAGCGTGCGTCCTCCACCAGGAGCAGGTCCCGGCCGTTGGTTTCCGGGGTGAAGAAGGTGGTGCCGAAGGAGATCAGCGCAAGGACCAGGGAATAGATGGCGGGAACCAGCCAGGAATGGCCTGTCGCAGCCAGGAGGGCCACACCGATCATGGGTGCGAATCCGCCGGCCAGGACGGCGGAGAGTTCACGGCTCAGCGCCACGCCGGTGAAGCGGTGCTGGGAGCCGAAGAGTTCCGGCAGCATGGCGCACTGCGGACCGAGCATGGACTGCACGCCGAGTGAAATGCCCACCACCATGACCACCCAGACGAGGGTGACGTTGCCGAGCGTGACCAGGTAGAAGGCCGGCAGTGCGATGACGGCCTGAAAGAGGGCGCCGTAGCGGTATACAGGAACGCGTCCGAAGCGGTCGGAAAGGGCGCCGAAGGTGACCACCATGACCGCTGCGAATCCAGCGGCAATGAGGAGGCCGGTGGGGCCGATGAACTTGTCGCCGGCGAAGATTCCGGCGGGCATGCTGATGAAGGACACCAGGAGGGCGGAGTAAATGGAGGAGTTTCCGTTTTCTCCCATCCGCAGGCCGATGCCGATGAGCACGTTTTTCTTCGAGTGCTTCCAGATCTGCACGACGGGGTTCTTGACCACGGCTTTGTGCTTTTCCAGTTCCTGGAAGACCGGCGTTTCCTTGAGCCGGAGTCGGATGAACACCGCGATAACAATCAGGATGACGCTCGCCAGGAACGGAACGCGCCACAGCCAGCCCTGCAGCACTTCCTTGTCGGCCAGTGCCATCAGGGCGAAGGTGCCTGCGCCGAGCAGGGTGCCCAGCTGGATGCCGACGAACGGCAGTGCGGCGAAGAATCCACGACGGCGGCGCGGGGCCACCTCTGAGATCAGGGTGGTGGCGCCTGCCTGCTCGGCGCCAGCGCCCAGGCCCTGAAGGATCCGAAGGGCCACCAGGAGCACTGCGCCGACCATTCCCGCCTGTTCAAAGGTGGGCAGGAGCCCGATGGCGAAGCTGGCCATGCCCATCAGGCCGATGGTCAGGATCAGGACCATCTTCCGGCCGAACCGGTCACCGATGTAGCCGAAGACGATGCCGCCGAACGGGCGGGCTGCGAAGCCCACACCATAGGTGGCGAACGACGCGATCACGGCGCCGCTTTCCCCCAGCGGTGAGAAGAAGAGCGGCCCAAAGATCAAGGCCGAGGCGAGGCCGTAGATGTAGAAGTCGTAGTACTCCAGTGCGGAGCCTACTGAGCTGGCAAGAGTTGCCCTTCGCAGCTGCTCCGGATCGACGGCGGCGCCGTCCATGTCAGTCTGCGGTGATTTAGTACGAGTTGTCACAAGAACTCCCTCAAAAACACTCCAGGCCCCCGTTGGCCTGGTGGGATAGCGAGGACACGCCGTGGTGTCGATCACTATATTGAACAGAGTACAGCAAGTTGAACACGCAGCAAGTGGTTGACGGATTTTGTTCACACCCGGGGTGACGAACGTTAAATAGGGCCGCCAGAGCGGGGGGCACTCAGCCCATAGGGTTGCCCAGGGACCGCGCCAGCTCGTTCAGTTCCTTGACCATCTGGGAACCCTGCTCCGCGGAGTATGTGGCCTTTAGGGCCGTGACTGACAAACCAAGGCTTGGGCCGTGGGCACCGCGCGTAGGCACGGCCACAGCCAAGCAGACCACTCCAGTAGTGGATTCCTCATCTTCGAACGCATAGCCCTGTTCACGGATGGTTGTGAGCTGTGCCTTCAATTCGGCCCCGGTGCGGAGGGACTTCGGGGTCAGCACCGGAAGTTGGGCGTCATCGGAAAACATTGCGTCGACGTCGTGGTCATGAAGGCGGGCAATCAGGGCCTTGCCCACGGCACACAGGGACACCGGCATCTTGTCGCCGATGTTGGACGTCAGGCGGACCGCCGGATGACCCTCATAGCGGGCCAAATAGATCACGTTGGTTCCGTCCAGCATGGCTATGCGCACCGTCTCCCCGGAAAGAGTCGGCGCCTGCTCGCAGAACCGGTAGAACTCCTGTACTTCGTCGAGCCGGCTGAGATAGGCGGCGCCGAGTTCCACGAGCTTGCGGCCCAGCGTGAATTCGGCGCCCTGGCGGCTGATCAGCCGGGCTTCTTCCAACGCCAGCAACAGGTTGGAGGTGGACGACTTGGGGATACCCAGCTCGCGGGCCAGGTCGCTCAGTGTCAGCCGCCCCGTCGCCGAGGCTGACAAGGCGTCCATGACGGCGGCGGCACGCGTGACCGCCGGCGCCGGCGATGTGCTCCCCAAACCCTCGGAGGAGCGGGAGGTGCGGGAATCGGCCATGATTCTCCTTCGATCGGCACGCCGGGGCGCTTCGCGTAGATGCGTTCAATCTGCTGAACAGTAACCATCATAATGGCTTAGCGGCGATTCAGGGCCCGGGCCAAGGCGCTGTCCACCGCGCCACGCACCCTGGTTCGCGTGGCATTTGTTTGTTTCAGGAAGTTCACGGTATATTCATTTCAGACCCTCCACCGCGGCATCCCCCAATAGTCGCGGTGGAGGGTTTTCCAATGCCTGAATGTTGCCGTGGCCTGGGCTGCCGGGTTCAGGCGACGTCCACCACGGATTCCCTCAGCCTCCAGCCGCCACCAAGGCCGTCGCGCTCCAGCACCATGGTGGTCAATGCGGACCGGGGATTGCGGCCCAGCCGCACCTGGACCTGCAAGACCTCAACGTCTACGCGGCCCAGACCTTTGGGCATACGCCGCTGCGCCTCCCACCAGCTCACACGCTCAAACCATCTCACTGCGTCGGCACCGACGGCCCATTCCCTGCCGTTGCTGACCACGGCCGTCGGGCTGCCGTCCTTGGCCGTCTTCACCACCACATATTCCATAGCGGGAACACTAGGGACAGCCACCGACAATTTGGCGCCCTAGCGGTATTGAGCCATGAAGCCAAGTGCGGAACGGATGTTGTCGCGGAGGTCGCAAAAGATCTCCGGCCACCCTGCGTCGTATGCCACGAGCTCCACGGGTCCCTTGGGGGAATCCCTGCCGCGGAGATACTCGACCCCATTCACATTCATGGGCCGGCCCTACGCCCTGAACCGCACAGGGCAACAAAAACCCCGCCGTTCCCGGCCCTCTGGCCAGGAACAACGGGGTTTGGTGGTGGGTCCTACCGGGATCGAACCGATGACATCCACGGTGTAAACGTGGCGCTCTACCAGCTGAGCTAAAGACCCAAACTGCCGGTTTTTCGCACCTCAGCGCGTCAACCAACGAACATAAACTCTACCTGACGGGCGGGACGAAAAGCCAATCGACACGGTCCGCCCCGAACGGTCAAAGATCGGGGAGTTCGGCGGCGAGCCAGGTCAGTGCCTCGCTGACGCCGGCGTCGAGCTTGATGGTGGCGTACTGGTCGCCCCGGGTACCGCCCCTGTTGATGATCACCACAGGCTTGCCGTCCTTCGCCGCGTGACGGACGAACCGCAGTCCGCTCATCACGGTCAGCGATGAACCGGCAACAAGCAATGCCTCTGCACTGTCCACCATCGCGTAGGCGGCTTCTGCGCGTTCTTTGGGCACGTTCTCGCCGAAGTAGACAAAGTCGGGCTTGAGGATTCCGCCGCAGGCGGGGCAGGCAGCGACCACAAAACTGCTGATCAGAGCAATGTCCTCAACAGTGGCGTCGGCGTCGGGCGCCATTTCCACCAGGCCGGAAGTTGTGGCGCGCGCCAGGAAGCCGGGATTGAGTTCTTCGAGCACGTCCGACAGCAGGCGGCGGGTGTAGGTGCGCTTGCAATCGAGGCAGGCCACCCGGTCATAACGGCCGTGGAGGTCAATGACATTCCGGCTGCCGGCGTCTTCATGCAGCCGGTCGACGTTCTGCGTGATCAACCCAGTGAGCAGGCCCCGTCGCTCAAGTTCTGCGGCCGCCGTGTGCCCAGGGTTTGGATCTGCGTGCCGCAAGTGGGACCAGCCGATATGGTTCCGCGCCCAATAGCGCTGGCGGTTGGCGCCGTCGCGCACAAACTCCTGGTACGTCATGGGCGAACGTGGCACGGCGTCCGGCCCGCGGTAATCCGGTATGCCCGAATCGGTGCTCAGCCCTGCACCGGTCAGTAACGCCAGCCGCTTGCCGGACAAAAGCTCCCGGACGCGTTCAAGCCCCTGAAGGTCCGCACTGGACAGCGCGGCAGGGTCAGCGGCCGGCAGGCTGGCGAAGCCCGTCAGGCCGATGCCGTGCCGCACCTGGTCCATGCGGCCTCAGGCCTGTTCCAGACCTGCCAGAGCATCCTGGTACTCGGCGAGATCGCGGGCCTGCCCGCGTGGATTCACCACGACGTAGCGGATTGTTCCTGCTGCATCGATGATGAACGTCCCGCGCCCAGCCATGCCGCTCTCCGGGTCGAAGACTCCATAGGCGGAAGCGACAGCGCCGTGCGGCCAGAAGTCGGACAGAAGGTCAAAGCCGTAGCTTTCCTTCTCGGCATAAGCCCGCAGGCTGAACTTGCTGTCTACGGACACGGCCAGGACGGTGGCCCTGGCATCCTCGAACGCGGCCAGGTTGTCCCGGATTTCGCAGAGCTCGCCGGTACAGACACCCGAAAACGCAAACGGATAAAACACCAGCACAACGTTCTGCCCGCGGAAAGTGGATAACCGGACAGGTTCTCCGAACTGGTTTACCAGCTCAAAGTCCGGGGCAAGCTCCCCCACCGCCGGAACAGTCTGCCCGGCTATGGCAAGAGCTGCCGTCACTTGTTCTTCCTGCTGACCAGGCGGGTGGCACTCCAGTCCTTTGACACACCTGCCGAGGTGGTGAGGTGCAGGCCCGCAGTGGGCGCCGCTTCCTGGATTTCCGCCGGCGACACGTACCCGGTGCGCCCGGACTTTGGCGTCAACACCCAAACAACCCCGGTTTCACTCAGGGTGGTCAGGGAATCCATGAGGCTGTCGACCAGATCCCCGTCGCCGTCCCGCCACCAAAAAATGACGGCGTCAACAACGTCGTGGTCGTCCTCGTCCAGGAGTTCGGACCCTGTCAGGTCCTCAATATCATCACGTAAGTCGAAATCGACGTCGTCGTCGTAACCGAACTCCTGAATCAGATCCCCGTTTTTGAAACCCAATTTTTCCGCCACATTTACCGAAGTGGCGGCGTCGGCCTCGCTCACGTGTTCCTCCAATGCCTAATACATGCAATTCGCATAGTGATTTCCATTACTCCCAGCCAACACCCTTTGTGCCTGCGCTTCAAGCTGCCACCACCGCGATCCGCCATATTCTGCGTCACATCCGGCGCCGTCAGCCTGCGTTGCAGCGGCTTTCGTCACACAACCAGTATGACGGCGAAATACAACAGGGACGCCATGGACGCGGCTACGCATCGCGCTGGAGTCACAGCTAGAGTGACTGGTGACAACTATGCCTGCGGGGCGACCGCCTGGAACTCAATGGCAGACATAGGCGTGATAAGACCCTGCCCGGCGCACATGACCGGGCTGTTGTAACCGATACGTCGCACACGTCGCATTCATGCCGGACAGTCACCCTGCCCGGCATGTGGGCGCCGATGCATGCGCGCAAAGAGAGGTTGGACGTGGCTGCAGGAGAAGATACCTCCCATATCCTCAGCGGGTTGACAAACCAGCTGCCTGATCGTGATCCGGAAGAGACCGCCGAATGGGCTGAGTCCCTGGATGCACTGATCAGGGAACAGGGCACCGAGCGTGCCCAATACATCATGCGGAGCCTGCTGCAGCGCGCCGGCGCGCAGAGCGTCGGCGTGCCGATGGTGACCACCACGGACTACGTGAACACCATCCCGGTGGACCAGG